>DQAM01000216.1:1207-10717 GCA_003523545.1 Dysgonomonas sp. | reverse complement strand
TTATTTATACTCCGTGACCTCTTGCTCTATGAAACTCCGTGTTAAAAACGCCTGTAAATTAGCTATATATATTCTTATTCAATAGAATGTCTATTATATAAAAGTTTATTGCAGGCAATCTTTCAGGGAAATAACTTTTAATTGCTTCCTAATATCATCCGGCGATAATCCGGTTTTTACCTGAATGGATTTTTCTTTTTTCGGCAACAAATCAAAATAGTTGTCTTCAAAGAAATTATCAATCTCATCCACCGATAAGTATACCGCCCTTGCAAACTTATCAGTGTTCAAAGTAATTTCATATCCATCGTTCACCGCCTTAATATTGTATGTGATATTTGCTTCAGGCAGGTTTATCTCTTTTTGATTGAGTAGGAAATAATTATTATGGTATTGCTTATTGTTATCGTCGGTGAAATCCGCGACTACGACAATTTCATTTTTAGCTTTGTCCTTTATCAGTTTAGCTACAGTCTCTGAATAAACCTTAGTACTTGCATTTGCAGGAATATTTACGGATTTATTTTCTTCTGAAATTACCCGACCATCCAATGTCATCACGGAAATATGCAATTTACCCTTCGTATTTTTCAGCCTGTCCGAAACAATGTATATATCCAGATTTTCTCCATCTAAAATCGGCGAAACGAGCATATCCTTAAACGCTTCACGGGTAAAATAATGCTGGGCTTTCCACCGACCGTAATAGTCACGGCTTGCCCATGAAGCCACAGGCCAGCAATCGTTATGTTGCCAGAACAACGAACCCATGCAATAACCCATATCACGACGGTGAGCTTCCATGGCTATTTTCATGGCATCTCCCTGCAAAACCTGACTCATATAAAGGAAAGATTGAAAATCCTTCGGTTGTCCATATTCATTTATCAGGCATTTTTCAATGGTCTGATTGGCATGTGCCCCGCCCCTTTGATGCGACATCATAACTTCGGAAGTGATATTCCAGTCCTTTTCTTCGGGAGCGTACAGTTTTACGGTTGCCCATTCGGGGAACGACTGAAAACCATATTCGCTGAAATAACGGCTCTTTTCATCGTTATAAGTGTTTATAGGAAGCCCTTTCTGCCATGTATCCCAATAATGCATATCGCCATCGGTTTTGTCTCTTCTTCCATCTATATCGGTAAACGGAGAAGAAGGCGTATAACTGGCCATCGGGTCGTATTCTTTTACCACATCGGGCAGAACTACAAAATACTGGTCGTAAAACTGCTTCCATATAGTTTCCGCTATCTTCGGGTCTTTTGCTGTATAATTTCTTTCCCATCCCCATATCTTCCAAGCATCGAGACATTCGTTGTTTCCGCACCAAATGGCTATAGAAGGATGGTTACGTAATCTCTTTACGTTGTCTATAGCTTCCTGCCGGATATTTTCGAGCAGTTCGCCCTCTGCCGGATAAAGGCTACAGGCAAACATAAAGTCTTGCCAGACCATGATACCGTATTCATCGCAAAGTTCATAGAAGTAATCGTCTTCATAAATACCGCCTCCCCATACACGGAGCATATTCATATTGGCATCTACTGCATCCAGAATAGTTTTCTTGTATATATCTTTTGTGACCCGCGGAAGGAAAATATCACAGGGTATATAGTTCGCTCCTTTCGAGAAAACAGGTACTCCATTCAATTCGAAATAAAAGCTTTTACCGAATTTATCCGGCTGTCTGACAAGCTTAACAGAACGTATTCCTATTTTTTCACTTTTACGGTCAATCGTCTGATTGTCTATCGATACCTTTGCATTGAATGTGTAAAGATGAGGTTTGCCTAATCCGTTCGACCACCATAATTCAGGGTTCTTCATAGTGAAATTTAACTTCACTTTATTTATCCCTTTTTGGATATTTACAACTTCGGAAGACAATACTTTTCCCAACTGCTCGTCTGTTATTTCCACTTTTGCTGAAGCTATGTCTTTGTCTCCTATTATTTCCAATACTGTTTCGATATCCGCATTCTTAGCAGAAACATTTTTCTGGATGTAATGTACATTTTCAATACGCAAATTGTCCCAAGCTTCTACAAATACAGGACGCCAGATGCCGGAAGTAACCAAGCGTGGTCCCCAGTCCCATCCATAATGATAGCCCGCTTTACGGGCGAATACACTTAATCTCCGGTCGAAAAGCCCGCCGTTTTCCGATTGGTCGTTTATAGCTTCGTACTGAAAAGGCAAAGCTTCCCATTTGGACATATCGACCTTTATAGGTGAATGAAAGTATATCTTAAGTTGATTATCTTCTTGGCGGATAATATTCTTCACATCCACACGCCATTCCCGAAACATATTATTTGCTTCGAGTATCTTGGTTTCGTTGAGATAAACATCGGCATACGTATCCAGTCCTTTAAAGTACAAATCGATATTCTCTTTTCGAAAAGTCTCATCATCCAGATGGAAAGTTGTTTCATAAATCCAGTCTTCCTTATCCACCCATTGCGCTCCCCTTTCATTCAAGCGGAAAAATGGGTCTTCCAGTATACCGTTATCCATCAGGTCGGTATGGACAACACCGGGGACAGTCGCAGGATACCAGTTATTTAACCTTGCCTGTTTAAATTTCCATCCCGATTTTATCTCCGTCGATACCGGAGAAGATTGTAAATTGCTGAGACATACTAAAGTAGACATAATCATTAATAGTATTTTCGTTATTCTTTTCATATGTATGCATTTAATTCGTTTTTCAAATGTGGTATTAATAACATTCTCACTGCTTCTGCCTACAAATAATTCGAATTGCACGGATTAGATTTCAAATTTATCCCAATATACTTATATTCTTGAAGGCTAGCAATAGTCTGATTATAATGAAGCAATAATAATTATAAAAAATTAATCCTTCACAATACTGTTATATTCATAATACAAAGCTATTTATTAATGACGAGTAAGAATTATACAATATAATTAAAGAATTATACTATTTTGAAATATCGTGAGATTAACAAAAAAAGCAAAGCCAAAATATCAGCTTTGCTTTTCTACTTTAATTTACCCTTAAAGAATTACTTTATATAAAACTTTTTTGAAACCACATCGTCGCCCCGGACAACTTGCACTCCTATAATTTTATTACCTCCGAGATGCTCGAGATTGAATTCAGTGTTTTGATTTTTGATTTTCTGAGTAGATAATATACGGCTTGCCTGTACGTCGACTATCTGCATCGTGGCATTTTTATAGTTGTTTTCAATATTTACTTTCAGGATATTACCGTTAATAACAGATATGTCTATATCGGTAGCGACATCATCACTTGTTATAGGTATATTATCAGTGAGTGAATAATCGGATGCCATAAATGTCTGTCGTTTTCCGTTAGGATAAACTAATTGCGGATAATTACGATAAAAATTATTCGTAGCCGGTGTTATTCCTGCAAAAGTACCGTATCCGTCATTCTCCCAAGGGCTTTTCCATGCACATACACCACTGTAGCCGTTCCAATGTGCATTCAGATAAGCATTCGCCAATGTCATATTCCATCCTGATTCATTTACGTTATATCCGGGTGTTTCTCCTATAACAACAGCTTTGTATCCGTCATCCATCCATTCGCCGATAGTTTTACTAAAGAATGCTCCTGACGATTGCCATTGATACCAATGTGGAGAATAAAAATCAAGATATGCATCCGGGTCATTGTATCTTGCCCTCAGTGAAGCTTCACTATAATTATTGCCTGCATAGGTATCCGCCCACGTCCAGCTATTGTATTTACTACTGTTACAGATAATCCACATCGAGCCCGACGTAACGGGTTTATCGGTATGCTTGTGTATGTAGGAAGCGCAGATAGCTACAAACCGCATAACATTGTCACGGGATAAATTACCGCAATTAGCATCCCTCCACATATGCTCAATTTCGTTACAGATGTCATAACCCATTACATAAGGCTCATCATTGTATCGTTTTACAAATGGAACAAGAAAATATTCGCAATACCATTTTGTCTTGTTTTCATCGTTGATAATCTGCCGGAACTGGCTCCAACGGGTTGCATTATAATTATTAATCACCATATCAAAAGACCAGAAAGTGGGCATAATATAGATTTGTCTTTCTCTGGACAATGCGACAAGTCTATCCATATCAGTCCAGAATTGGGCTGTTGCTCCGGTAACCAATCCGTCTCCATTCAACGATGGGCTGGTATTACCTCCCCCGTGTATCCATATTCTTGCCAGATTGATATTGTTTTGTTCGTAACGGGTAAATTCTTCTTGCCACCATTGGTGATTATAATTCCTTCCTAAAAAATCGAGACGATAATCGTTGTTCCATTGCCATGCAGTATTTATACCATTAAAGAAAATCTGCTTACCATAGGCATAGAACTTATTACCACTGATGGTTACAGTAGGACTACCAGAATTCACGTTTTTATTTACAAGAGCGATTTCATCGATATAGAATGAAAAAGCCGGTTTGGATTCATATGCACCCGGAACTAAAGTAATCCTGTTGAATTGTCCGTCCGAAAGCCTGTCTAAAGGCAATATCACATCCTGCCATTGTCCGTTCGCATTGTATTTGGGATAGGTTTCCCAATCTGATACAGAAGCTCCGGTAGAGGTGTTTTCAAGTTTATAGACAAAAGAGAAAGTTCCCATATTGCCGGACTTTACCCGTATTTTAACTCCCGAATAATTTGATTTTGTAAACATATTATTCAGGTTAAAATAAATTCCGTCTCCTTCATTATTCGCAGGAATGGAAACAAGACCTGCTTTACCGAGACTGCCGTCTGTAGATGTTTGGACATTCAGTGAAACATTTCCCCACGAATTGTAATTAGAAGATAGGTAGTTGAAATTACAAACAATTTTGTTTTGGGAATTAGTATTAACTGCAATAAATAATAAAATGAAATAAAAGATTAATTTTCTCATGCTAGTAATTGTTAAAGTTAGTATGGGGCAAAACTAAACATACTAACCGAAAAACAATTATACTATATCACTGAATGTTAATACTTTTCTGAAAAAATACTATTTACCATATCGGGGTTAATAATATTGACTAATCAGAAGTGTGTAAAATAATATCCAAATAAATTTTTCAAACATATATCTTTTATATTATGGTGTTTTTTATATTTGTGTGAAAAATAACTAATTTATGAATACAAAAAATTTCTTTCTCCGACTGAAACAAATAAAATTTCCAAAATATCTTCGTGAAGTATCAGTTGTTATCATTGGTGTTGCCGTTACATTATATGCTGGAGGAGTAATTAATGGTATCGAAGAAAAGAAAGACCTCAGTCTTCAGCTAAATGCAGTATATACCGAACTGGAAGAAAATTGCAAAAGACTTGATGTTATCATAGAATATCATAGAGAACACGAACATTTAAGGAATTATCTCTTCAGAGTTGTAGCAGATTCGGGAGCATATAATAATGATAGTATAATGAAATACGATAGAGTGCTGTCAAGCATTGTTCCTTTTTCATACAAAAGGGGAGCTTTCGACATGTTTGTAAACACGGGAGCAATGAGACTACTCTCCGATCGCAACCAATTACTGGAGATTACGGAAAGTTACGCCATGCTCGATGAATTCAAACAGGATAATGATCGTGTTTTTGAATTGAAAACCCAAATAGCAAGTGAAACATATAGTATAGACAGAAAATTGCTTTTCGGGAAAAATTATGATTTTAGAGATCCGCATTGGAACCGTAAGTTCAATTTTCATCTATTAAACAATGGAATGGAAGAATCAGCACAAAAATTGAAAGATGAACTGCAAAAGGTTCTCAAGAAACAAAAGTATAACAAAAATTAAATATTAGATTAAAACCAATATGTAGGAAATCAAAGACCACGTACCTTATAAAAATAATAAAGCAATTACATTTTTGTAACTGCTTTACTTTTGAATGGTTCCACGTTATATTCTCTAAATGTAATTATTTCAACAATTTACTGTAATATTTTCAAAAGTTTTATCGGAATATATTCTTATTCTATACTCTTTTCTTTCGGTCTGAGGAATATCAATTGAACACATAAAACTATAAATACTAAAATACTCAACATAGCAAAATCACTTCCTAATGTTCCCGAGTCTGTAGATTTTCCCAAAAGATTGGTTATAAATGCTCCGGCGAACACTCCCGTCATGTTCATCAAACCGTAAACTGTAGCCCTATATTTGGAGGAAACAAACTGGCAGAGGATAGGCATATTATTGGCATCGAACATTCCGTATCCTAATCCAAAACATAAAGCGCCTCCCACTACCGTAACAAAGCTGGTGCCGAATCCGAGCAGTAATAATGATGGAATAGTGAGACCCAGACCGATAGCACCGGTATAAATACGTCCGCGAACATTCCTTTGTATCCACCTGTCGGATAAGATTCCTCCAAAAATGACGCCGATAAATGAAGATACAGCAATGGTAATAGTCGACATTGGGCCTGCCTGAGCCATCTCAATAGATAAATTATTCGAAAATAGGGTAGGGAGCCAGTTCTTTGTAGCCCATCCGGGTAAACTCGGAGTTGCAAAATACAGCAAAATTACCCAGAACCATATATTAGTCGCAATCATTGCTATCCCTTTGAATACCGGAACTTTTTCTTTTTTCTCTGGTCTTTCCAGTAGTTTTTCTTTGGTCTTTTTCTCCCTTAAAAATAAAATAAGAACAACACTGTAGGCAATCCCGATAATCCCGAACCAATGGAAAGTGGCTTCCCAAGAATAAGCTTGTGCAACTGTCGCCCCGAAGCCTCCGATAGCCTGTCCGGTATATAGTCCTGTCATGTGAATACCTACAGCAAGCGAACGAGTCTTATCGGAATGGAAATCGGCTATTAGCGAAAGCCCTGCCGGAATATAAAGCGCTTCACTTACACCCATAAGTGCGCGGAGAACATACAATTGGTCAAAACTGGTTGAGTAACCCATCATAAGAGTAACAGCCGACCAGACGAACAAACTTCCGACAATCAGCCATTTGCGATTCAGCCTGTCGGCAATAATCCCTGCAACGGGGCTCATCAGTCCGTATATCCAAAGGAATATAGCCATCAACCGTCCGAAATTGGCTGCCGATTCGAGTTCTGCTATATCTATCATCATAGAGTCACGCATGGTCGAAAGCATCTGCCTGTCCATATAATTGAGCAAAGCCACGAACCAAAGCAGTCCGACCACTATCCAAGGGTATATTTTTTTGTTTTCAAGTTTCATGGTATTTTTATTTTATCGATTCAAGATTATCTTATTTACTTCTGCTGTACGGATGCCCGGTTTTAACTCCCCGCAGATAATATACAGTTCATTTCCATGAATAGCTATTCCTGCCCCTGCACGTGCCGATTGTGGAAAATCCCCCAAAGATTTCCATTCTTTATTTTGGGCATCGAACGTCAACAGGTTTACATGGAACTTATACCAATCCGCAGGTTGAGTCATGTATTCTTTACCTGCTTTTTGTAAAGACTCAGCTAGTTCAGTATTCCCAGTCGCAACGGCTTCCTGTCTACTTTTTATCCTTTTCAAAGCCGACGTAAATATTTCGTAATCGGCACCACCAGTAAAAACGGTGCAAGAAGAGGAGAGGTTTACACTTCCGGAACCGATAAATGTTTGTGGGCTTCCCTCCGTTCCTATTACGGAAAATTTATACCATTTATTGTCCCAAAGATTGAACTTCAATACATCCGAAAATACCTTTGCGTTCTTTTCATCATATCCCCCTGCCATGAATAGATTACCATTCTGCGCAAAGACAACAGGTTGCTGGCGTTCATCTGTCTGATTTGTATTTATCCGTTGCCAGCCTTTTTTTATATCGTTCATATCGAGGCTGTATATATAATCTGATTTTCCTTCCGAAGAAACTCCGCCCGTTATGTATATTTTATCGTTAATTAGTGTAGTTCCCGCATTGAAGATTCCTACTGGCAAGGAGGGTAAATCTTCTGTCTTAATTTTTTGTACTTCTTTGTCAAAATAAATGCGGACAACTTTGTTTATCGCTCCTTTCTCATTTTGTCCACCTATGCAGATAATACCGTCTCGCGTTGTTACAGACGAGCCGTATGCAACTTTATAAAGTCATGAAAAGCTTTTTGTCCATCCATTTTGGGGTTGAGTAGTATCCAGATAAAAAATATCGTCGTAAAAATCTTTACTTCCTCCGTCCGAAGCGGGTACATCGGGAAAGTTGCATCCTCCTGCAACAATCAGCATATTATTGTGAACTCCCGCGAAAGGTGCGGATACACCGCCGTGTATCGGGTAATCGAGTAATCTTTCTATAGTTGAATTCATGTTATTTTCTTTTATATAAGGTGATACAATCTGGGCCCAATGTAAATATCCTTCACCCAAAAGATGAAGTCCGTCATTGGTATACCGGGGGAAAGTTTATCCGTACCTTGCATAAGAAATTCCGGGTATAAGTCGATATAAACCGTATTGTAGGTATGCGAAAGTTTTTCAATTCTCCTATTGAGTGATTTAATCGAATCGGGCTTCATATGCCCCGAAAACATCTTGAAATCCGGATTCACAGGTAAAACACTTTGCATATAAATACCTGTTTCGGGAGAATCTTCTTTTATTTTGAGGATTATTTTTTCTATATTTTCTGCAATTGTGTTTATAGGGATATTCTTTGCAATATCATTCGTGCCTATCATCAGGAAAATCTTTTTCGGTTTCCCTTTCGTGATACTTTCCAAACGGTCGTAGACACCTTCTGAAATATCCCCGCTTATTCCCCGGTTTTTGATATGCTTGTCCTCGAAAAGCTCATGCCATTCTCCTCCGTTGGTAATGCTGTTTCCAACAAAAACTATATCGTCGGACGATACAGGCAATAGGTTGAACAAGCTAGCCCGTTGCTCGTAAAATGTGGAATATTTACGTTCTTGGGCTAGTCCGTTCAAAGCCAGCGTTATGAATAAAAAGGCTATTAATTTTCTCATTCGAATGATTTGTCCGGTGAATAAATAAGGTTATCGACTGCATGGCTACCATCGGGCGTAACGAATACGAAATTGAACATCCACTTAACCAATCTCACTTCTTTTGTAGTAAAACTCCCGACAGGAAGTTTCAGCAGTACCTTGTTCCATCCTTTTTTCAGATGTACAAGTAAAGGCTCTCGAACTTCAAAATTCTCGTTCGTTAACGGTATTTCGTTGGACAGAACCGTATGCTGTGACTGCCATTGCGGAGGATTTACCGCTTCGTCATTTATCCAAAGACGGCTTTTTTTGTAATCCCATTCTCCTTGCGGAGGAGGGAGGTCTTTTTCCGAACGGCTGTAATTTTGGAAAGTAACCCAAAGCCCAACTTCTTGTTCTTCGGGAGAATACACGTAGGTATAAGAATAAGCGGTGTGATTGGATTGTGGGTCTTCGTAAAACGACCTGACTGTCTGATTACCCCATACATGCCTGAGATATATGCCTGCCCCTGTGGCGTACCGTGTATTATATTGTTTCCCTCC
>DQAM01000216.1:0-1199 GCA_003523545.1 Dysgonomonas sp. | reverse complement strand
TATTCATATAAGTCTGATAATTCTTTTTCAGGAGGAAAAATCATATTCAAATCCCCATTATTGGGGAAAGGGTCGGTTATTTTCCAATGAATATTCGTTTGCTTTACATACGCAAATGGATAACCTGCAAAATTATTCTCTTTATGCCAAAGCATACGCTCTTCAAAATTTTGAAACGATTGGAATACAGGGTCATTTTGGTCAGGAAGAACAGTTCCATTTTTATCGAAATACTCCGAACCTCCGCCTATCCAGCTTCTTTCGGCAAGGGCTAGTATGGACGGATAGAAGTTGTTCTGAACAATAATATCTGTTTCGGATTCTATGTACCTGTCGTTCCAAAGTCCGATTATACCGCCTGCTATATCATGGCTTCCTTGTTCCGCATCGAGAATACGGCTCTTGTACAAAGCGATTATATCCGCAAAAGCATCGTAATGGTTGATGTAATGCAAACGGGAGTCGATGGCGGGGATGCCTTTCTGTGCCTTTCCCCGTTAACTCCACAACTGTGTCATATCTATTTCGCCCGGCTCATACTTCCAGCCGGGATTCCACGAAATTACTTTCTTTCCTTTTGCCCTAACATGTGCAACCATTTCGGGAACAAAATCAGGATTGGTGAATTGCACTTCGTCGGTACCGATGTGTATATACGGCACGTCGAAGGTTTCGCAAACTTCGGTCATAAGCATTTTAAGAATTGCCGTCCCCTCCTTGCTTTGCATATCATGCCCGAATGCTTTGACAAAAGCCCTGCTGTGCCCCGGCATATCTATTTCGGGGATAAGAAGTACATTATGCCTCTTGCAGAAGTCGACCAAGTCGCGGGCTTCATCCAAAGTATAAAACTTTCCGGGCATCCGTTCAAAATTGGCACTATCATTCAATGCCGGAAAGATTTTACTTTGGAGGCGCCATCCTTGATTTTCGGTCAGATGCCAGTGAAATACATTTATCTTATATTGTGAGAGTTTAGCGATTTCACGTTTCAGTTCATCTAATGAAATGTATGTCCGCCCGACGTCCTGCATAAAACCTCTTATCCTGAATGCCGGATAATCGAGTATCTCACATCCTTCGAAATATTCGCTTCCGTTGTCTTTTATAACCAGTTGGCGAAGGGTCTGTATGGCCCAGTAAACACCCTTTTCGGTTGTGGCTTCTATTTTTATATTATGTGAAGTAACAGACAAACG
>DQAM01000502.1 GCA_003523545.1 Dysgonomonas sp. | reverse complement strand
CAATGTAATTACAAATACAGGCAGATAATAAAAAAATAAACCTCCCATTAATTAACGGAAGGTTTATTTATCGACTTATATATGGTACGATTATGGATTTGTATTTTTATCCTGTTTATCGTTCTCAGCGGGCTCCTGACTCTCAAATGATTCCCCTTTCTCTATATAAAGCGTTTGAGTAGGAAATGCGAAATTAAGACCTGCTTTATTAAAAGAAGTGAGAATTTCCATATTCACATTCGAAGTTGTTTTACCAATATCACCCCTATTCTCAATAAAATATATAAATGTGATAACTAATGCCGAATCGGTAAAATCAGAAAAGTTAGTTATCAGGTCTTTAGGCGATACAAATTCTATCTTAGAGGGAACTGCCTGAAGCAGTTTAAGGGCTTCGTTCATCTTCTCCGGCGTCGTGTCATATGTTAAACCGATCTTTGTAACAACACGCCTCATAGGTTCGGAAGATATATTTATAATATTAGCATCCGCAATTTTATAATTTGGAAAAGTAACGATACGTTTATCATAGTCCCGCATTTTCGTACTGCGCATTCCCACATCGACTATCGTTCCTTCAAAACTATCGATTCGGATCGTATCCCCTATAGAAAAAGGTTTATCTGTAAATATAGTAAACGCTCCGAAAATATTTTTTATAGTATCCTGAGCGGCCAAGGCAAATGCAATACCACCAATTCCTAAAGTACCGAGCAATGCACTTATATTAACACCTACATTACTCAAAGCCATAATTCCCCCTATAATCCATACAAAAACTAGGATAGTCCGTTTTACAACGGGCATCATCCGGGATGTATGCTTCATTGTCCGTTGAGAATTATCAGCTTTATTTATCCAGTAAACTTCAATCAAGCTATTGGCAAGGCGGGCAACGAGCCAGGTCAGGTTTAGTACTATCAGTATTTTATATGCACTGTCCACAGCCGTAACAAAACGGTCGGGATATACAAGCCGGTGGATAGCTATCCACAAACCGAGGAGCGTAACGGCAAAAATTATCGGCGATTCTATAGCATCATAAATTATATCGTCCAGCCTGTTCTTTGTTTTCTTTGTAAAAGGCTGTACAATCCTCTTATTAAATAACGATATCAGTTTTGTTATAACTACTGCCCCTATTACAATTAATATGGATATACCCCAATCTTCTAAGGAGTTTCCAAAAATTTCTTTTTCTAACATATAGCGTGATTTATAATTAGCAATTCTTCATTCTTACTACTTTATTTAACTAAAAAATCCTTTTTTTGTTCATTGTTACTAATACAAATTAAACCTAAAAATATATTCATAAGAAGCTTTTGTCGCAGATATAAGCAAACTTGTCGCAAATTTTTAAAAGCTATTTCACCTACATATACTTTTACGGAACGATAATTCTTTACTAAAGCAATCGACATGGAAAACAATTCAATAAGGGTTATATCAATTGCTGTACTATTCTTTTTATTCAACAATGCTTATGTACAAGCTCAGTTCTACGTAAATTCAGAATATATAACAACCTCTAACTTTAAGGATAGCGATGGTAATAAACAAGGCGGAAAGGCTTCATTAAGTGTAATCGACGGCGCATTGAGATTGCCTTTATCAGTTAAAATGGATGAAAACAACAGACCCACAAGCTGGATGATAGTCCTGAACGCGACTTATGCTTCTGTGCATACCAAAGATTTACCCCACGAATATTATATGCCTGAAATACTAAATACCCAGCTCGGCTTAATGCATATTCGTCCATTAAATAAAAAATGGTCTTTAATGGCTACACTCGGCGCAGGGATATATACGTCCAATCTGAAAAAGATACAAGCAAATACTATACTCGGGCAAGGAGGATTTTTATTCATCCGCCATGCAAGGCCCAACTTTAATTGGGGCGCGGGTATAGCTCTTAATAATGCGCTGGGCTATCCCATGATTTTTCCTTCTCTTTATCTGGATTGGCAGCTCAAGGGCAAATACGAATTTAAATTATCATTATATAATTCTTTCCAAATAGGGATAAGTTCTTATCTGAATCCTAATTTCAAATTGGGATTAGTAAGTGAAACAAAAGGTTTAATGTCTGCTGTGAAGAGAGACAGTAAAGACATGTATTTCGTAATGCAGTACGGCTATGCAGGACTACAACCAGAATTCATCTTAGGTAAATCATTTTCGATTCCTGCGACAGCAGGGATATCTTTCAGCAGGGATATGTATTTTCAATCGAAAACCTTGAAATCATTTTTTGACTCGGAAGAGAATTATCCTCATTTTGCTTTATCAATATACTTTTCGGTAGGTCTGAAATACGGTTTCTAAAATAATTATCGTACAAAATAAATTCGCAGAAAAAGCTCCTTTTTATTGCATTATTGATTGAGAAACAATATCTTTGCACCGCTTTTAAGCAAAACAAAAAATCAATGTTTAACCCTTAAAGTTACTGATCAGATCAGGTATCAGATCCCAAATTATTAGATGATTGAATCTGACAAATTAAAAAATGTACACCCTATCGACGATTTCGATTGGGATTCTTACGAAGCTGGTGAAACCTATTCCGGCAAAAGCAAAGAAGAACTTCAGGAAACTTATGACCAATCGCTGAGTAAAATCAACGACAAAGAAGTGGTTATGGGTAAAGTAACCTCTATGAACAAACGCGAAGTGGTTGTAAATATAGGTTACAAATCAGACGGTGTAGTTTCTATGAACGAATTCCGTTACAACCCTGATTTAAAAGTAGGCGACGAAGTAGAAGTTTACATCGAAAGCCAGGAAGACAAAAAAGGCCAGCTTCTCCTTTCGCACAAGAAAGCCCGTGCATCCCGTTCATGGGAGCGTGTTAACGAGGCTCTC
>DQAM01000154.1:2942-7573 GCA_003523545.1 Dysgonomonas sp. | reverse complement strand
CCAATAACGAAAACCTTATCATCTGACGGAAAGTAATGAATGATATTGAATTCTTTCGGTTCGAAGTTTTGTGCGAAGCGATTAAAAAACGCTGTTATCTGTTCTTTACCTTCCCATCGTCCAACCGTGGGAACATTAGCAGAACCTTTTATTGTCCATACGGCATTATCGCTAATCAGTTCAAATGCTTCCTGTGTTTTACCTGCCAGGAACAGGGAAAAATACTTTTGTACAATTTCTAAATTATTCATCTTTGTATCTGTTTAATTACAGGTACAAAGGTAGGGAGATGAGCAGGTGTATGGGTAGGACTTTTTATAGCTGTTTCCTGTACTTTTTCAGAAAAGCGGAGGGTGAAAGACTTGTTTTCTTTTTGAATAAACGGGTAAAATATGAAGGGTCTTCGAAACCGAGATTAAAAGCAATTTCGTTGATATTGAAATGCGAATAGATAAGCTGCCGTTTGGCTTCGGTAATTTTAAGGTCAAGGATGTATTGTTTGGCTGATATTCCGGTGGATGTTTTCACTAGTGTATTGAATGTATCTTCTGGAAGGTTCATTTTACGGGCGTAGTCCTCGACTTTGTGAAGGTTATGGTTTTCATAAACAAGCCTGCGCAGATTTTGTATATTATCATTCGCAAGAGGTTGATGATTATTACTTTCTCCGGCTAACCTTTCAGAAAGGGCATAGAGATAGGTAATGCCTGATTTGATATGCCTGTCAGATAAATTATCCTGCCGCTTAAACTCATCGAGCAGATTATTGAATATATTCTCCAGTAAATTGTTCTCGGAGGTGTTGTCTATATAAGGGTATAATGTTTCAGCTTGCAGTTCGGTTGCAAGTGTATTGTCAATCATCAATACATAACCACGGCTATTTTCGGAATAATCCCAGTTATGGACTTGTTTAGGACTTACAAAAAATATCCGGTCTTTCTTAATTTCGTATTCCTGAAAGTCTACTACATAAAAGCCGGTTCCTTCAGTGAACCATACAAGTGAATAGAATGCATGACGGTGTGGCCATTCGATGTCGGGGTCGTCCGTTCCTTCGAATGTACCTATATAATAAGGAATATTTTTATTAGGTAACTCTAATATTTCATTTATGGAGTATTCATTTATCATATATGCAAATTTACGCAATAACCGAGAATTGACAATTATGCTAATCTTTTTTCATCTGATTTATATATAATATGAATATATGGTACATCAAACAAAAGACGAAGCCAACAAAACAGGCTTCGTCTTTTTATAACATACCATAAAATTATTCATCAAACTTTATCCTTCCATTCAATCAATGCAAAATTACCTTTCGAAATTTCATTTACTTTCTCTATCCATTGTATCTCACTTTGTGCTTTTGCTTTCAGGAATGGGCTGTTAGTCGGAGTAAGTAAAAGGCTTGAATTAACTACCCACCATTTATTATTAATCCCTGCACGTTGTAAATCCTGTTGCAGCCGTTGCGCTTCAAATACAGGCGTTGTTTCAGGTAAGGTAACTATCACAACTTCCGTTTCCTTTTCGTTCCGCAAACGTGGTAAAAGGTTCTGAACGGCAGGGGTAATATTTCCCTGTGTCCGTTCTACTTCTTTATGATAACTTTGTGTAGAATCCAGAAGTAACAAAGTATGTCCTGTCGGTGCTGTGTCGATTACCACTACTTCATTATCGGCTTTGGCCACAATTTCAGCAAAAGAATTGAAAACAGCAATTTCCTGTGTACAGGGTGAACGCAAGTCTTCCTCGATATAGCTTAAATCAGCATCGCCCATTGTTTCCCTTGCTTTATCCAATACATTTTTCTGATAGGCTGCTAATACCGCTTTTTCGTCTATATGGCTAACGGTGATACCGTCTATTTTTGTTTCGATAAAAGATAAATGGTTTGCAGGATCGGTTGTAGTCAGATGTACTTTTACACCTTTTTCTGCTAATCCTCTTGCAATATTGCCTGCAATGGTTGTTTTGCCTACGCCACCTTTACCCATTGTGAAAATTACACGTTTCCCCGAATTATAAAGGTCATCAATAACATGGTCGATAGTCTGGAAATCCTTTGTATTGACTTCTTTTTGTGTTACTTCTGCACGGACATCACTATTCAGCATATTGCGGATATTATCAATCCCTGTCATGTTATAGGAACGAAGCGGAACAATGTAGGTATTTAGTTTTAGTAATGCTTCGGAACGGTTATTCAGGGCGTTTTGCTGTCTTTCGTATATCTGTTGTGATACCGTATCATTTTCATCGTAGTTCTCCAGTACTCCGTTTATAATCAGGTTTTGGGAAACAATATTCAAATCCAGTAGTTCATTGGATGAACGTTCTACTTCTTTCAATGGACTATCATCAGGTCGGCTTACAAGGATAAGAGTTGTTTGTTTACTATCAGACAATGTGCTTACCGCATTTTTATATACTTCTTTCCTGTCTTCCAATCCTGAAAGCTGTCCTAAACAAGATGCGCCTGTTGTATTTTCGGCGATAAAGGTATTCCATGCGGACGGTAGTTGCAGCATTCGCAAAGTATGTCCTGTGGGTGCTGTATCAAAGATTATAAAATCATAATCCTTTCTTTTTTCTACATTGGTGATAAAATCCGAAAACTCATTAAAAGCTGCTATTTCAACGGTACATGAACCTGATAGCTGTTCTTCCATATTGATAAGAACGCTTTCGGGCAGTTTTCCCCTGAACGGTGCAATAACCGATTCCCTGTATTCAGCTGCTGCCTGCTCTGGGTCAAGGTTTACAACGGTAAGGTTAGGTACTTCTTTAATCGGTGTGCCTTTGTTGTCCAAATCCATATTAAAGACATCCTGCAAATTAGATGCAGGGTCGGTACTTATTAAAAGGACTTTCTTGCCACTATCGGCAAGGTTTACGGCTGTGGCACAGGCAATAGATGTTTTACCTACACCGCCTTTTCCTGTAAAGAATATATATTTTGTCAGTTCGATGCCTGACGGATTATACTTTTTCATATTCTATGTTTTAATTTATTTATAACACTGTGTTTTTAGGTAATACTATCCCTTTCTATCCGTTGTGGACAGAATAAATAATTATTATTCAATATGTTACTGATTTACTTTTTAACGGTAAGCTCTTCCTCTTTTACATTCATCCATTCGGCTATCTGTGCATTGGATGGATATTGTTTTGTCAATACAACTTCACCGTCTAATGTAGTAATAGGCAATACTTCTGCCGATTCTTTCATCAGGTATTCATTAATTTTTTTGTTATCGACATATACCTGTGGATGGTCACGAAGGTTAAACCTTTCAATGGTGATACCTTTCTTTTTCAAGGTTTCGATAACAACTGCTATACGCATTAATTCAGGGTCGATATTTACTCCGCATAATCCAGTAGGACAGCAAAGAGCAGGATCGTATATCGCAACCTTTTTTCGGGTGTCTAATTTTAAATCTAACATTGCTTTATTATTTAGTTTATAATATTCTTTATTTCTTCTTCTGTGGGTACATAACCCTTTATTTTTACTTCACCGTCCACCACAATGGCAGGCAATGACATGATGTTATATTTCACGATCTCCAGTATATCTTCTTCTTTTTTCAAGTTTGCCGTACTATTGGTATCTGCAATGACTTTGGCAACTCTTTCATAGGTTGTTTTACATTTGGCACAACCTGTTCCCAATACGATTATTTCCATATTTCTGCTTTTAGATATTCATTATTATATAATATATTCCCACTATGATAAAAACAGCCGAAACAATACGCCTGAACCATACTTCAAAGCTTTTCATCTTGTTATAGAACTTGCCGACATTCGCCATACTGTAAGCTAACAGATAAGCAATGATTATAACGGGCAGCCCGGTAGCTATGGCAAATACAGGGGGCAGAATCAATCCCGATGCACTGCTGATAGTCATAGGGATAAGCACCCCGAAATACAATACACCACTATACGGGCAGAAAGCCAAAGCGAATAAAACACCCAGAAGAAAAGCATTCAGGTAGTTTTTCTTCATTTTCTTTTCGCTTACTTTCGATGTGAACCTACTTATTGACGGAATATTGAATTTGATAATATCGAGCATCAATATGCCAATGATAACTAAGGCTATCCCCAAATACAGACCACTAATGCTTTGCAGCATTTTGGCTACATGGAATTTGCTTGCACCGAAATAGAATACTAAGCCTAAAGCCGTATAGGTGAATGTTCGCCCCAATGTATAAAAGATACCATTAAAGAGGACACGCCTTTTTTCGGTTATATCTTTACTAAGGTATGCTGTAGCCGTAATATTCATGGCTAACGGGCATGGGCTGATTGCTGTCATTAATCCCAATATAAAAGCCGTCAGTACCGGAATATCCGAATTATCTACTATCTGTTGCAGGAACTCCATCAGTCAATACGTTTATTAACTTCTTCTTTTATCAGGTTGGTAAGTACATCAGGCGAGTTTACCGCATTGGCAAAAGCCTGTTCCGTCAAATCCGTTGAGTTTTCCCCTTTAGCGATAAGCAGGGAACTAAAAGCTATTTCGTACTTTTCCACTAAATCTTTGTTTGTGGCTTCATCTATGTTTACTTCGGTATATTTTACTTTCGGATTATCCTTGT
>DQAM01000154.1:0-2850 GCA_003523545.1 Dysgonomonas sp. | reverse complement strand
CGGATTATCCTTGTAATTTTCAGCCACCGCATTTTTAGTTACATTCTCAATCGCTATACAGGTTTTACAGCGTTGCTTTCCATGAAAGTAATAGACATTCACCACCGAAGCATCCGCCGTTGTTACGGTCTGTTCCTGCTCTTGGCTTTCCGTCTGCTTGTTTTCGGTTTTGTTTCCGCAAGCTATAAACAATACGGCTAACAATAGGATTAAAATACTTTTGTTCATACGATTAATAATTTGTTAGTTTTACATGATATTTATTTAATTCTTTGCTAATTTCAATATGCGTAAAGCACCCCTTATTACAATGGCAAATAAAAGGCTTCCTATTACTAAATCGGGTATATTGCTATTCAGCCACCAAACTGTTATCCCCGCCAAAATTACCCCCGCATTAATTATTACATCATTGGATGAAAATATCAGGCTTGCCTGTATATGTGCATCTTTACTCTTAGTCTTTTGCAGGATTAGCAAAGAGGCTGTATTTGCGATAAGGGCAAGGATGGAAATAATAATCATAGTTTGAAAATGTGGTACTTCTTCAATCCCTATAAAACGTTTGATTACTTCTATAAATCCCAATATCGCCAATAGTATTTGAAAGTAGCCGCTTATTAATGCGACTTTCTTTTTTCGGGCTACAACTGCACCAACGGCAAAAAGGCTCATCGTATATACAAAAGCATCTGCCAACATATCAAGACTATCTGCGACCAATCCCATTGATTTGGAAACTATACCTGTTGCCATTTCAATAATGAAGAAAGCAAAATTGATTATCAGGACAGCCCACAACGCTTTTTTCTGCTTTGTATCATCATTAGGATGTTCACTGTATTCCGTTTTTGTATTTTCTAATAATGAAGAACTTAAATCTAATTCTGCAATAGCAGATTCAATCAACTTAATATCGTTTGTATGAATTATAGTCAGTACCCTGTTTGTTAAATCATATTCCTGATGTACGATATTTTCAATATTTTCTAATTTCAGGCGTATGAGGTTTTCCTCACAAGGACAATCCATTTTATCTATTTTGAAAATAGCCTTATACATGATATTTATTTATAATATTTCTTTTTGAGCCAAAAGGCAACATTCACCAAAAGGATAAGTACGGGCACTTCCACAAGCGGGCCGACTACGCCTGCAAAGGCTTGCCCGCTGTGCAGCCCGAACACGCCGATGGCGACAGCAATAGCCAATTCAAAATTGTTGCCTGTGGCTGTGAATGCTATCGAAGCGTTTTTATCATAGGATGCACCCATTAATTTGCCTGCAAAGAAGCTAAGGAAAAACATCAGTACGAAATAGATTAATAACGGAATGGCTATACGTACAACATCCAACGGTATTTGTACAATCAGTTCACCTTTAAGGCTGAACATTAAGACGATGGTAAACAATAACGCTATAAGGGTTATGGGTGAAATGGCAGGGATAAATTTTTCCCTATACCACTGTTCCCCTTTGATTTTAACCAATATCAGACGGCTAAGAATACCCATGAGAAACGGGATACCCAAATAGATGGCGACTGTTTCGGCTATCGTGCCTATGGATATATCCACTATTGCACCCTCAAAACCAAATAACGGGGGTAGCTTAGTTACGAATATCCACGCATAGAAGCTATAAAAGAATACCTGAAAGATACTGTTAAGGGCGACAAGTCCCGCACCGTATTCCGTATTGCCCTCCGCTAAGTCGTTCCATACAAGTACCATTGCAATACATCTTGCCAAACCTATCAGGATAACGCCTACCATATATTCGGGATAATCGTGTAAAAAGAGAATGGCGAGTAAAAACATTAAGACGGGGCCTATAATCCAATTAAGGATTAATGATACCGTCAATATTTTTACGTTTTTGAATACTTTAGGCAGTTGTTTATAATCCACTTTTGCCAATGGCGGGTACATCATCAGGATTAGACCGATTGCCAAAGGTATATTTGTTGTACCGCTTGACATGGAATCTATATAACCACTGAAAGATGGAATGAGGTAGCCTAAAGCTACCCCTATAGCCATTGCAAGAAATATCCAAAGGGTTAAGTTTTTATCTAAAAAACTCATTTTCTTTTTACTCATAGCCTTTTATCTTATTTATATATAGTTCGTAAAATGCCTTTTTAATTTCATCCCTTACTCTGATATATTCCGATTGTATAAATTCGGGTGTGCCTGTAGCTTCGGATGGGTCATCAAAACCGATATGCAAACGGTTTTTGACCTTTCCTGAAAAAGTAGGGCAGTTTTCATTCGCACCACCGCAAACGGTTATTACATAATCCCACTGTTCACCTGTATATAGGTCTACGCTATCGGATGTATGGTGCGATATATCCACCCCCGCATCCTGCATTACTTCTATTGCTTTGGGATTGACCTTTCCGCTTGCCTGTGTCCCTGCGGAATATACCAATAGTCTGGGGTCATAGGATTGTAAGAATCCATGAGCCATTTGGCTACGGCAGCTATTGCCCGTACACAGGATAAGGATTTTGGGGGGTATCTGGTTTATTACGAGTTGCCAATGCCCTACATCACGCCATTGGTCGAACTTCCAACCAATTTCTTTCATGTGTGATGCCTGTTTGAATCCGAATTTTTCATGCAGGCGTATGCTTCCATCATTGGGGATGCAGATACCTGCTATAAGAGCGTGTATATCGTCTTTGTAAATTTCTTTGAAAAGGTGTTGGTACAGGATTGTGCCGTATCCTTTACCTTTTTGTTCTTTATCAAGATATACTGTTACTTCTTTTGTAGATGAATAGGCACAACGGTTATTCCAATTATGCAGGTAACAGTAACCTGCAATTTTTCCGTTTATCTC
>DQAM01000205.1:9003-9704 GCA_003523545.1 Dysgonomonas sp. | reverse complement strand
CCTCATTATTATTTTCAGGTTCTATTATCCGAACCCTGATTTTTTTTTCATCAATAGTTTCCAATACTATTTTTTCAGTAAAATTCATTTTCAAATTTCTAATTTCATTTTCAATCAGCATAATGCAAGACAGCAGATTTTTCTCAATATCTTTACTCCAAAAGCGAAGGACAGTCCAGCCCTGGCCGGTTAGTATTTCATTAACGCTGTTATCGCGCTGCATATTGCGCTCTATCTTTGGAATCCAATATTCCCGGTTGCTTTTGAGCCTGCTTTTCTGAAATTCCCAATCTTTCCCATGCCAAAATTCTCCGTCTACAAAAATAGCAAGTTTTATTTTCTTAAACGTCAAATCGGGTTTTCCATATACTGATTTATCATTTTTTCTATATCTGTACCCACGGGCAAAAAGAGTTTTAGCTAAAACAATTTCAGGCTTTGTACCCGAGGCCTTGTTTCCCTGCATATTTTTTCTTCTCTGCTCCTGCGTAAGATTATCCATATTAAAGTTTTGCCAATAATACTTCTGTAGGACTAAAAAAATCTATTCATATCTGACAACTAGTCCTGAAATTAATGATATTCAACATCCTAAACTTTTAGAGAATAATTATTCCGTACATGTCATGCTTAATGATTTAAGAATAGATCTTTATATTATTCACTATTCAATACTAACAAAAATATTAAAAATATGCGAG
>DQAM01000205.1:0-8925 GCA_003523545.1 Dysgonomonas sp. | reverse complement strand
TCAATACTAACAAAAATACTAAAAATATGCGAGCCAGCCGGATTTACATATTAAAGTATTAGTATACATTTATTAAAAAAATTAATGATTATAGGGCTTAAAATAATATATATCTTTGTATATAGTATGCTTGGAAGAGTACTTTTTAAAATTGAAAAATGCAGCCGGATTAATGATTTATAAGTATCATTAATATGCTGCAGCCCCCTTATAACATTTTTTGAATAAATGTCATTAAGTAAATTTCTTTTCGAACAAGTCATCAAGAATTTCGGATTTGAACCGACTTCGCAGCAACAAACTGCAGTCGGCATGATCTGTGATTTCCTGTTTTATCCTTCTTCCGACAGTATTTTTCTGTTGAAAGGTTATGCAGGTACAGGTAAATCCTCACTGATTGGTGCATTGGTAAAGACGATGACCCAGCTCGAACAGAAGTCGGTGCTACTCGCCCCTACCGGACGGGCCGCCAAAGTTTTTGCAGGATATGCCGGACATCCGGCATTTACCATACATAAAAAAATATACCGGCAGAAAAAGTTTTCGAACGAACCGGTAGATTTCATACCTACCGATAATCTTCATAAAGATACCCTTTTTATTGTAGACGAGGCATCCATGATCAGTAATGAGGGAATTGATTCTTTCTACTTTGGTTCTGGACGGCTGCTCGACGATCTCATTCATTACGTTTATGCCGGCGAAAACTGCCGTCTGCTTCTGATCGGTGATGATGCACAGCTGCCCCCGGTCATGCAGGAATCGAGTCCTGCACTGCAAGCCGATAATCTGAAAGGATATGGTCTGGAAGTTTTTACGACAACTATGACTCAGATTGTACGTCAGGCCGAAGATTCGGGTATATTATGGAACGCGACACGAATAAGGGAAATTCTCGAAAGCGGGGATTCTGGTAAATATCCGAAGCTCGAGTTTAAAGGATTTTCAGATATAAAAAAAATTTCGGGAGAAGATCTGATAGACGCTATCTCCACTGCCTATGACAAAGAAGGCATCGAAAATACAATGATCATCGCTCGCTCTAACAAAAGGGCAAACATATATAACCAAGGTGTAAGAAACCGCATTCTGTATCGCGAAGAAGAACTTTCGGCAGGGGATATGCTGATGATAACCAAAAATAACTATTTTTGGACGGAAAATATCAATCAGGTCGATTTTCTAGCCAACGGCGAATTACTCGAAGTCATAAGAGTACGAAAGACACAGGAGTTATACGGTTTCCGTTTTTGTGATATACTCGCCAGACATCCGGATTATGAACTCGAGATCGAAGTAAAGATACTGCTCGATACACTGCATTCGGATACTACAGGCTTATCAAAAGAAAAAAATACGGAGTTATTCTATAATATACTGGAAGATTACAATGATATATCTACCAAAGCCGGAAAGATGAAGAAAATGAAAGCCGATCCTTTCTATAATGCCCTGCAGGTAAAATACGGATACGCCGTCACCTGCCACAAAGCGCAAGGCGGGGAATGGAGCAATATATTCATCGATATCGGCTACATTACAGAAGAACATCTGGGAACTAATTTTTACCGCTGGCTATATACTGCAATCACAAGGTCGTCAAATCAACTTTATTTTGTAAATTTGCCCGACGATTTTTCGTGATTTGCTGAAGAGAATATTTTAGTTAAAAATGAGAAGGGGGTGCAACGTTTTGCTGCTCCATCCATCTACTAATAGAACGTTAAACCTTAATGGAAGAATGGCAGCTTATAGAAGGGTGCAAACGGCAAGATCGTAAATCACAACAAATCGTTTACGAACGGTATGGGCGCGTGATGTACGGTATATGCCTGAGATATTCTTCCGATGCAGAATCCGCACAGGATTTACTGCACGACGGGTTTATAAAAGTCTTCGCAAGCATAGCTTCGTTCGAAGGCAAAGGTTCTTTTGAAGGATGGATGAAACGGATATTTGTAAATCTTGCTCTCGAAAATATCAGAAAAGATAAACATAAAAAGCAGTTTTCGGAAGATATTGAGAATATCGCAGAGATTATACCGGACGATACCGGGAGCGAAATGGAAAATATCAGTGAGGGTGTGCTCCTTAACATGATACAGGAATTACCGCCCGGATACAGGTCCGTTTTCAACCTCTATGCAATAGAAAACTATTCGCATAAAGAAATAAGCGAAGCACTAGGAATAGCAGAAGGGACTTCACGTTCGCAATATATAAGAGCGAGATTATTTTTGCAGGAAAAAGTAAAGGATTACTTGAGTAAACAATGAAACCGGAAAAAGATAATATAAAAAATATTTTCAGTTCGAAGTTACAGAACTTCGAGCCGGAACTTCCTCCGCTTATGTGGGAGAAGATCGATGCCGGTTTATCCGCTCAAAAGACTCCTATCAAAGCTCCTGCCAGAAAAATAAGTATATATAGATACAGTGCTGCAATAGGTTCTGTGGCAGCATTGATCGCAATAGCATTCCTGCTGTTTTCTCCTAAGGATTACCAAAAAGACAATTTTGCAGTAAAAGAAAA
Source organism: Dysgonomonas sp. (assembly GCA_003523545.1). Classification (GTDB taxonomy): domain Bacteria; phylum Bacteroidota; class Bacteroidia; order Bacteroidales; family Dysgonomonadaceae; genus Dysgonomonas_A. The sequence goes on along the minus strand of DQAM01000205.1, from coordinate 6,393 downwards.
TAAGACAATAGAAAAAGCAGACTTTTCCAAATCCGAACCGGATACTGCAGAAAACTCCAACAAAAAAGAAGAATCAGTCCCTGATAATAACTATGAAAGCCAGAAATCTTTCAGTCAGTCGGCCCATGAGTTTATTGCTTCATTGAATAATAAAACTTATAAAGCCGAAGGCAATTCAGAGAAATATACAGAACAATCTATATATACTGATATTGAAAATGATATAGATAAAAGTTCGGGAAATAGCGGAAAAGAGGAAAATATAGAAGTTGTACCGGAAATTTTAAATGAAAGGCAGGATGATAAACAGCTTATAGCCGAAACGAAGGGCAATGCTGTCAAAGATCCCCCCCTAGGAACAGAAGAACAATTTGAAAAGCAGCTGGGCGATAAGATAACCGACCTGGAAGCTTATGCACGTCAAAACCAAGAGCTGCTTGCCGATAACTATATTCCGCAAAACAAAAAGAAAGCCCATAGCGATGAATCTTCATCTAATGGATTCAATATTGGGGCCGGAGGTGGGGGCGCGTTTTCTAAAGGGCGTGCTGAACAAATGCAGCTGCGTAAAGTAAATTATGCATTAATGGATAAAGCCGAACCCGATCAGGGGAATGACCCAGTAGCAAACGATATGGTGTCAAGTAATAATGTCACTCTTTTTCAAAAAGAAAAGATGAATATGAAACACAACCAGCCTATTACTTTCGGAATAACTATAAGCAAAAATATTACGGACAAATTGTCTTTGGAAACAGGTATAACTTATACATATTTATCTTCAAAATTTAAATCCGATGATGGCTCAGATTTGGAAGCAAGGGATTCGCAGGTCTTCCATTATTTTGGAATTCCGCTGACGGCTAATTACCGTATATTCGAATGGAACAAATTGCAGCTTTATGTCAGTGCGGGAGGAGCCATACAAAAAGACTTTTATGGAAGAATGAAGACATATCAGAACGCACCGGCTCTAAACGAAGGAAAAGATTCAGAAAAAAAGAATATATCGCAAAAGAATCCCCAGCTTTCAGTAAATACTTCATTGGGATTGAGTTACCCTATATATAATAAACTATCTTTGTATACGAATGTAGGAGGTGCATATTATTTTGATGCAAAAAATGATTATGAAACCATTTATTCCGACCGTAAATGGCACCTTAACCTCAATGCAGGTATAAGGTTTGCCTTCTGACAGAAAAAACAAATTAATACATTATATTCATTATGAAAAAAACGTTTATATATTTATTCTCTGTTTTCTTGGCAGGAATAAGTTTTACATCCTGCCTGGGCGACACGGAGTCAAGTACGACTGCATCCGACTTTGCCGTTATTCAGCAGACCGAAGATTATACTTACTATGCCAGAGTCAGTAACGGACTTGCAATCTCTTGGACCGGGCTTTCTTCCAAGTACAATGTAGGGGATGCTCTGGTCATGACTTATACCGTAGATCTTAACCAATATGGTGGAATTTATAGTACAGACCCACAGAATATTCAGGAACAGGAATATTATCCATCTCAGAATCAACTCAGAATCAATGTCGGTGAGAATACATCCGACACCATTCCTGAAAATAACCCGTATAAATTCGAAACACTGAATTTGAGGGGCTGGTCTCCATATGAAGATATTTACAAAGATAAATTTCTCTTTTACGTAAAAGCTAAAATAAAAGACGGCCAGACTATGGTTCCTGTTTTCAGCTATGATACGGCTGATGGTATGCAGCGTACCAGCACAGGTGCCGACTTACCGGAGAATACCATCATTATAGATGTGAGATTAGTAGTCAGAGGTGATGGAAATCCAGGTTCTACTGAAACGTCTAAAGAAGAAAATTTTGTCGTGAATTTCGAAGATATCAGGAATAAAGTATTTGATAATAGCAGTACGGAAAATAAGGAATGTATATTTTGGCTTAGATATTATAATGCAGAAAGTACTACCCGTCCTCATTACCAGCAAAGTAATATTGGCAGAATGTATTATATAGCTGATACAAATAAATAATCTAAATAGATCAAATAAAAAAGACCGGAAATATTCCGGTCTTTTTTATTTACAGGCTTTAATGCTCAAAATAAAAGCGGCCATTGTTATTAATGGCCGCTTCCGCAAATATATTTATATACTATATTTTAGAAACTCGCATTCCTGGATTTAGCATCTTTCTTTATAAAGACAACATATATTCCGGCTAATAAAATAAATGCTAATATATCGCTGGTTGTGAAATCAAAATAATCTTTATTCACGTTATCTTCACTCGATAAATTAAAAGATTGTCTGTATGGCTTTGCGTTATCAGAGACAAAGGCCGGAGCATTTCGTGCCGCAGACATAGCATCTTCCATCGGCAAGAAATTAGTCTGATACCCTATCGCAAAACCAGGTGCAAAACAAGATACAACCAATAAAAAAGTGATTATTATTTTTTTCATTCTCCTAATGTATATCCTCTAATTCATTTCACACAACCCTCTATATTCACATACAAAGATAATAATAAAAAAAAATTAAACAATACTAAAATAAACTTTTTTATTAAATTGCATCTATTAGAATTCAAGAATATCTATTAACCAGATCACTACTCAGAAAAGTAAAGTTCTGGTTTCCAAAATATAACAGCCAAGACACTCCATCTATCTGATACTTTTTCGTTGCTAATTTTTTAACAGAATCTACAATCAAAATACAAATATCTGTATCATCAAGCTTAAATATTTTATCATTATTATTAAAAAAATAAGAATTATCCTTTTTCTCTAATAAATCTTTCTTTTCTTCTTCCAAATAATACTTATTATTCCGGTTGTTTCCTATCGAAAACATATATACCTGTTTTTTGTTTTCAGCGGTTACCGGCAGGCACATACAAACCTTAAAACTATCCGCTTCGGATATCCTCTTATTTATCAGATACCTCTTAGTAGATTTAAACCAGACAGTACCGATAAAAAATATAATTATAAAAGGAATGGAATAGAGTGTTAATAAATAATCCATTTTAAACAGATACACTAATCCGACTATCCCCGCAAATAACATCAGCGAGGGCGGGAGAAAAGCATAGTTCTTCCAGATGTTCTTACTAAATATTCTTTTCTTTAATTTTATGTTGTTTTCGAGTTTTTTTATTCTGTTACTATCCATATTCTTCATCGAATTTATTCTGGCAAAAGTACTCAGTAGATAGCTCAACGGCAACATATAATTGAAAAATTTAAGCAATTATTTAATAACTAAAGTTTTGATTAACTTTGTACAGCTAAATACGGCTTTTACAAGCCAATTTTTTAATCTTATTAACAAAATAATGAACCGACCTATATATGTGACCGATAAAAATCTTCATCATTTTATATCGGAAGCCATTAAAGAAGATATCGGAGACGGGGACCACTCCACACTGGCCAGTGTACCTGCCGGATTACATCAAAAGGCCCGATTGATTGTAAAGAATGATTGTATCCTTGCCGGAATAGAACTGGCTCAGGCAATATTCCATCATTATGATGAGAACCTCAAAATCGAATCTTTCAAGAAAGACGGGCAGATTGCACGAAAAGGTGATATTGCATTTATAGTATCTGGATCAGCTCGTTCGATACTTACTATGGAGCGTCTTGTACTAAATTGCATGCAGCGCATGAGCGGTATAGCGACCTATACGAATGATGTTGTCAGCCTGTTGGAAGGAACCGGCACTCAAATACTCGATACACGGAAAACCACGCCTAATTTCAGAATGTGTGAAAAATGGGCAGTACATATCGGAGGAGGGCAAAACCACCGTTACGGGCTTTTCGATATGATTATGTTGAAAGATAACCACAACGATTATGCAGGAGGGATAACCCGGGCCGTGCAATCCACCGTACAATATCTGAAAGAGAAAGGCAAAAAGCTTAAAATCGAGGTAGAGACACGCAACATGGAAGAAGTGAAAGAAGCTCTGGCGACAAATGCCGTAGATATAATCATGCTGGACAATATGCCGCTGGCAGAAATGATGGAAGCGGTTAAGCTCATAGGCGGAAAGGCAAAAACAGAAGCATCGGGAGGCATAAACCACGAGACAGTACGCGCGATTGCCGAAACCGGCGTCGATTTTATTTCATCAGGGGCTATTATTTATTCTGCCCCGATTAAGGACATGAGCCTGAAAGCTTTTACAGACCCGGCCGATATTTACAGAGCCTGATCCAAAATAAAGAAGCTATTCCTATAAAAGGAATAGCTTCAAAAATTTAAACTGATAACTACTTTCCGATTTAAGGCTGTTTACCTATGTAAGCAAGGATTCCTCCATCTACATATAGTATATGTCCATTTACAAAATCTGAGGCATTAGAAGCCAGAAACACTGCCGGGCCTTCCAGGTCTTCGGGCGCACCCCATCTTGCAGCCGGTGTTTTTGATATGATAAAAGAATCGAACGGATGACGTGAGCCGTCGGGCTGTAATTCCCTCAAAGGCGCTGTCTGCGGCGTTGCAATATAGCCCGGTCCGATACCGTTACACTGTATATTGTATTCACCGTACTCCGATGCAATATTACGTGTAAGCATCTTCAAACCGCCTTTTGCAGCGGCATACGCCGAAACGGTTTCGCGTCCCAGCTCGCTCATCATCGAACATATATTTATAATTTTACCTGCACCTTTCTTTATCATCGAAGGGATTACCGCTTTTGCCACGATAAACGGTGCATTCAGGTCTACATCGATTACTTGGCGGAACTCGGCAGCAGACATTTCTATCATGGGGATACGTTTGATAATACCCGCATTGTTGACAAGGATATCGATTACACCCACCTCTTTTTCAATCTTCGCAACCATATCGTTCACCTGCTCTTCGCTGGTCACGTCACATACATATCCTTTTACGTTTGTGTACCCTGCCTCTTTATAAGCAGCAAGCCCCTTGTCTACGAATTCCTGTTTAAGGTCATTGAACACGATGGCAGCACCGGCTTTACCTAAAGCTGCAGCAATAGCAAAACCTATTCCGTAAGAAGCTCCGGTTACCAAAGCTACTTTTCCTTCGAGTGAAAATTTATTTTCCATGTTTCGGTATCTTTCTTTAATGATATTATTTAATTGTTATTTTCAATGGTTCGTTTGCAGATTTTACAAAATTCTGAAGATATTTTTCGAAATCTTTTTCATCGCTGAATCCGTATTTATTCCAACCGTAACCTGTATAATATGTTACAGGTGTATTGGGTTTATAAGATGTTACGGCTAATACATGCGAATAAGTATCTTCTTTCTTTGTCTTTTCGTTATTTACATTATAGGTATCGACCAGCATCTGACTGAATCCTTGCGGAAATACCAATGCAGGATATATACCTTCTACTTTATTGGTTTGCGGTTCCATATAAAGAATGTAGGTATTATCGGAAGCAACGATTATCGAATCTCCCGATTCACGTTTGGCTAAGCCCGCAGCCACCGGCATTTCTTCCGAAGTGCCGTATTCCTGAGTTACTTTAGTCAATTGCGAACCTGCATCGATTGTAAATGTACGGCTTTCACCTATACTTTTACCATCTACATCTATATTTTTGTAAGCCAGTTTAAATGTGGTGCGAAGAGGACCGTTGTCCATCACTTCCTGCGATGTAAAGTTTTCGTTGAGCCAAAGTTTATTACCGACAAACGGAGCCATTGCTCCACCTCCCAGCGATCTGCCGACTTTGTAATCGTCCAGTCCTTCTCCGTGGTCTTCATGATAAGAGGCCGTTCCTCCTAAATCATTTTTATACCACTTGTCGATTATCATATCCGGAGTACGTTTGTACCAGAAATCTATACCGTTGCTGGGACCGTCTATTGCAATGAGGGCAGGCCCGTAGACACGGAATGCCACCCGGTCGTTTTCCCATGCAAAATCATCTTTACGCTCTGTGATAAAGCGTCCGTAAGTCTGCGGTGCATACTCCTGCGCTTCTCCTGCCTCGATAACATAGGAAGTAGTTTCACCGGCTCCAACTCCTGCCTGAAAAATCAATTTCCCATCGGAAGTAATCTGTGAAGTCACAACATTACCATTCTTGCCTTTTACGATATAAGCCTGATTATCATTCAAGGATATCCTCGACTCCACTTCATTCAAAGGAACTTCCACCATATCGGTCAAACGGTCGAAATCACTGGGATTCTCAACAGTTATTTCTACTTTCTTTTCCTGACCACAGGAAAGAAATAAAAACGCACCCACAACCGCATATAATATTTTTTTCATTTATGGTAAATTTATAGGTTATAGTTTTTTTCGTTATCTCAATTTATCAGCAGTGAAAGTATCCATATCGTCATAATCCAGATTTTCACCACACATAGCCCAGATAAATGTATAATTGCTGGT
>DQAM01000204.1:4384-20103 GCA_003523545.1 Dysgonomonas sp. | reverse complement strand
AGCATACTCTACAATAAGGATTGCATTTTTAGCTAACAATCCGATAAGCATAATCATGGATATCTGGACATAAATATTATTTACAATACCCTGATGCAAACCGAATATCATAAGGAATATAAACACTCCTGCCAGTCCGATAGGTAATGAAGCAAGCACCGCTAACGGAAGTATATAGCTTTCGTACAGAGCTGCTAACAACAAGTAGACGAATATCAGACAGATTCCGAATATGAGTATTATCTGTGAACTCTGGCCTGTTTCTTCACGGGTCATACCTGAATATTCAAATGAATATCCATCGGGCAGCGTTCCTTCGGAAACCTCTTCAAGCGCATTGATAACGTCACCGGAACTATATCCCGCGGGGAAGTTGGGTACAATAGTAACATCCATCGACTGGAACATATTGAAACGGCTCAGCATCTGAGGACCTGTAATATCCGATATCGTGATAAATTCGGTAACGGGGGACATCTCTCCTGAGGCTGTGCGTACATAAATTCCATTCAGGTCTTCCAGTTTCTCCCTGTATTCAGGTGCAGCCTGTATCATCACACGAAATTGTTTTCCGTACAAATTGAAATTGGAAACATACATACTACCCACATTCGCCTGTAATGCAGTCATTACATCACTGAGGGTAATACCCGCAGCCTTGATTTTGGCAATATCAGCATCTATTTGTTTCTGGGGGAAATTCGGATTAAAGGTGGTCATAGCAACCATAACTTCTTCCCTCTGGTTCATTTTGGCGAGAAGATCATTCGTGATCCCGTAGAATTTATTGATATCTCCGCCTGTTCTGTCCTGCATTTGTACCTCTACACCTGTACTCATACCGAATCCTTGCAATGTGGGCGTCCCGAAGAACATGAATGTTGCATTTTGTATATCCTTCGTTTTTTCCGTCATAATAGCGGCCACTTCCGAGGCGGATAATTCCCTTTCATCCCAATGCTTCAATTTCAAGACTATAGAACCGTAAGAGCTGGATATTCCTCCCAGGCCGTTGAGCATATTCAATCCTGTCAGATCCTGTACATATTCAACACCTTCTATTTCATGTGCAATCTTCGTAACCTGCTGTACAACCGAGTCGGTCATCTCCAGAGAAGAACCCGGAGTAAGGGAGACTACTCCCATAACACCTCCTCCGTCTTCCTGCGGAACAAATCCGGTGGGGATTATTTTCATTGTTCCATACAGTATGACTGAAAATACGGCTATAATAGCAACAGTTATCCAGCGGTGGTTCTTTCTCCCAAGAAACTGGAGGGAAGATTTATATTTCTGTGTTCCTGCACTGAACAAAATATTGAAGCTGTAAAAGAAACGCTGCAGGAAGTTTTTCTTCTTACCTTCTGCCTTGTGAGGTTTAAGGAACAACGCACAGAGGGCAGGGCTTAAGGTCAAGGCATTGATAGCAGAAATGGCAATGGATATGGCCAGTGTCAGGCCGAACTGCTTAAAAAAGACTCCCGACGTACCGCCGATAAAGCTGACAGGAATAAATACGGATGCCATAACCAATGTGATGGAAACAATAGCCGGGGCTATTTCCTTCATAGCTGCCAGAGTTGCCTTTTTGGGGTCGGTTTCTCCATTTTCCATCTGGGCATGCACAGCTTCGACAACGATAATAGCATCATCTACCACTATACCGATTGCCAGTACAAGGGCAAACAGGGTAAGAATATTAATCGAAAAACCCAGTAATTGCAGGAAGAAGAAAGTACCTACAATGGCCACGGGCACAGCGATGGCAGGTATAAGGGTCGATTTCCAGTCTTGCAGGAAGATAAATACTACCAGGAATACCAACAACAGGGCTTCGACAAAAGTATGTAATACTTTACTGATAGATGCACTCAAAAATTCATTGGTGTCCATCATATAAGTAACCTTTACTCCCGGAGGAAAAGATTCGGACGCTTTATTTACTACTTCCTTCACATTATTGATCAGTTCCTGAGCATTGGTACCGCCGGTCTGGCTGACTACCAACATTACGGATTCTTCTCCATTCATACGCGAAGCAACACTGTAATTCAATGAGCCGAGCTTTACATCTGCCACATCCTTTAACCTTAGAATATGATCGTTATCCGAACGTATGATTATATCTCCAAACTCTTCTTCTGCCGTCAGGCGGCCTGTATACTTTAAAGTATATTGATAGGTCTGGTTGCTATTCTGTCCCAGTTCTCCGGGGGCTGCTTCAATATTCTGGTCTTGTAATGCAGCTATAATTTCTCCGGCACTGATGCTGTAAGAAGCCATCACATCCGGTTTCAGCCATATGCGCATGGAGTAATCTTTTGCTCCCATGACAGCAGCATCACCGATACCATAAACACGCTTAATCTGCGGGATGAGGTTTATATTGGCATAGTTCTGCACAAATTCTGCATCGTAATCGGGATTGTCGGACGATATACTCATCATCAGAATATAACTGCTCAACTGTTTTCTTACGGTCACGCCAATCTGGTTTACTTCGGAAGGCAGCTGCGAATTTACAGTTGCCACAAGATTCTGCACCTTTACGGCTGCGATATCCGGATCTGTTTCTTTTGTGAAATAGACGGTAATGTTTGCCATACCGCTGTTAGATGCGGTAGAAGTCATATAGGTCATACCCTCCACACCGTTCACAGCTTCCTCGATAGGGATGATTACGCTTTTCATTACCACATCGGCATTGGCTCCGGGATATTGAGCCGATACCTGTACAGTAGGAGGGGCAATATCAGGATATTGTTCTACCGGTAATGTAGCTATCCCTATGATACCTAACACTACTATTACAATGGATATAACGGTAGATAAGACGGGTCTTTCAATAAATGTTTTTAACATATTGTCTGAATTTTTTGGGTCAAAGAAATCTCTGCCCTTCTATTATGGAAGAGTTCGATCTTTTTTAATTATAAGTTATTTTGGATTATTGCTTCATACCCGTACGATACGATGAAGCATAGTTGAAGAAATTATTATTCCGCGCTTATTTTTTTTCCATGAGTAAGCGTCACGATACCATCTGTAACAATCTTGTCACCTTCCTGTAATCCGTTGATAACTACATACGATTTACTGTCAGGGGTGGGTAAAACATCGATAACCCGTTGCACAACCGAATCGGCTTGGACTAAATAGATAAGCGTTTTGTTTTGCTGGGCAAAAGCCGACTTCTGAGGTACTACGATAGAATTTTCCATATATCTCGGAATAGATATCCGGCCGCTGACACCGCTTCGGAGTCTTCCTCCCTGATTAGGAAATTCAGCACGGAAACTCGCTGTACCCGTCGTCGCATTTACAGTACCTGTGATTGTTTCCAGCTTTCCTTTATGTTCATAGACTGTTCCGTCGGCCAAAGTGAGTGTGATTTCGGGAGCGTTCTTTATCTTCTCGGCTTGGTTATTTCCTTCAAGATTATCGAGGAATGTGGATAATTCTTTCTCATTAAGTGAAAAATAGGCAAAGACGTTGCTTGTATTTGCTACCGTTGTCAGTACATTATTCGAACTGACAAGACTTCCCTGCCGGTAGGGTATTGCTCCGACAATTCCATCAACGGGACTTGTTACATTTGTCCAGCTCATGGTTGCTTCTGCATTCCGTAAGGTAGCTTCTACCTGAGCCAGAGAGGCTAGTGCCGATTGGTAAGTACTTTCTGCCGTTTCGAGCTGCACCATACTTACAATATCCTTCTCGGCTAACGGCCTGATTCTGTTTACATCGACTTTGGCAATATTGACCTGTGCCTGCGCACTCTTAACGGCCGCCCTTGCGCTGTTCAACGATTGCTCTGCCTGTGGTGAATTAATCTTGAACAGAGATTGTCCTTTTCTGACTACCGAACCTTCATCTATGTATATGGCATCGATAAAACCATCGATACGCGGACGTATTTCAATATCTTCTTTTCCCTTTATTGTAACGGGATACACAGATTCGAGAGTTACATTTTGCCTGCCGATGACGGCTGTCGGATATTTCTGAGGAGTTTGTTCCTTTGTAGGTTGGTTTTCTCCTCCACACGATGTCATTACTGCTAAAAGAGCCGATGCTCCATAAATGATTCTGTTAAATTTCATAACTTGAAAGGATTTATTTATTAAGTTTATCTGATAATATCAATAGTTGAGAGGTTAATTGCTGCTGGTCGAGATTCTGATAAATATCCGCTCTCATTTTTTCAATTTTTTGCTGAGCCTCATTGTATAGTTCCCGCCCTTTCTGTGTAAGGCTTACTTCAACCGTACGTGTATTAATCAATCCTCTTTCTCTTTTTATCAAATTTCTTTTTTGGAGGTTTCTAAGTACAGTTGAGGTCGTCATAGGATCAATCTGAGCTCTTTCAGAAAGGTTGACCTGGATGACTTCACTCTTATTGTTTGAAAAATAATCTATTGCGGTAAGTATATCATATTGTGAACAGGTAAGTTCAAACTCATCCAAGATCATTTTTTTCTTTTTTGTGAGTTGTTTGGTTACTCTCCACATGAGATTATCTACCCGCGAAAATTGCCTTTGTTTCATTCTTAAGTCGTTCATAAGACGAATATTTTTTATTATAAAATCACTTACCTGAGGTATAAAAAAATTGCTGATGCTTTATGCCTGTCAGCTGTTACCTCGTTATTTCTTCTGCAAAGATGAGATGTTTTAACACATCATCCTTTATCCGATTTACTTCGGAAATGTCCATATTGTCACATTCTTTCATTTTCTGTTTTATATGAGTTAATCAATTGATTTTTAGTATATTAAAAATTATAGTATACGCGAAATTTAAGTAATATATAATAAGTCCAATTATCTTATTTACGTTAAAAATGTCCTTATTTTCCAATAATTATGAACGGATAATTTTATTTAAGGAAATTAATATGATACATTTGCGGAGCACTCAACTAAAAATGTTATGAAAGAGAAACTGGAGCAGTTTACATTTGAAGACATGTCATCTTCATCGAAATACACAATCGAAAATTTTATTGTATCGGATGGGCATAACCCCGGGAATCTTTCCTTCGATTATCCTTTCATATTTAAAGGGATCGTTTTTGCAGTCTGCTTAAGGGGAACCGGCCATATTCAGATTAATTTTAAGGAATATACAGTCGTCGAGAATACAATTGTTACTATTCCGCCCAATCAGATCGTTCAGGTCATAGACCACTCGGAAGATTTCCTTATCGAGATGCTCGCTTTTTCTCCCGATTATATTATCGGCATGTCTTTACCTAAAAATTATGACATTCCTAAAAAGATTGTCTCATCACCTGTTCTTTCTATAACGAAAGAAGAAAGCGAAGAGATACTCCGGTATCATACATTTATCGTCACGGCTTTTAAGAATAAAAGGCATATATTTTTCGAGCATGTGATTAAAGGCCTGCTTTATTCCTTATTGATGGTTATTGCAGCGAAATATATCGACAGCACTGAGGATAAAAAAGATAAAGCTTCTACACGAAGCGAAGAAATCGTAGACGAGTTTTTCCCTTTGCTCAGAGATTACCACATGCAGGAGAGGAGTGCTTCTTTTTATGCGGATAAATTGTGTATTACCACTAAATATTTATCGGGCACACTAAAAAAAGTAACAGGTAGATCTGTTAACGCATGGCTGGAAGATGCAATCGTCATGAGTGCAAAAATACTCCTTAAATCTTCTGATTTAACGGTCTTGCAGATATCCGATGAATTGAACTTTCCAAACCCTTCTTATTTCGGTCGTTTTTTTAAGAAGGTGACAGGGATGACCCCTAAAGAATACCGGGATAAAAGGTAGTATTTATAAGAGAAAAAGATTCAGTACAGGATCATCTTTTAAATCCCTGAATGAGTTTACTTCAACATTTATACGCCTGAAATAGTCCTTAATATCCTGATCGGCATTTTGAATATAAATTGTATCGATCTGCCTTCTTATGAGCCATAACGAAATATAATCAGGATCTTTGCTGAATAGAGAATGATTCTCTACACTCTCGATACTTTGGTTCGACATTTGAATTACCAATACGGAGAATGCGTCTGCATGTAAAACTTTTAACGTTTCGTTTTTCAAAAATAATGCGATTTTCATGATAGATAAATTTTAATTAAAAGATACTTCCGAAATCAGGTTTTATACATAATCCTATGCGTATGTTCATATCATACCTGTTGTAATCCAGCAGGCTGTCTCCTCTTCCATTATAAAACCTTGCATAAATATATTGGTTGGCATTTTTAGATACCTTAAATCCGGCAGTTATAATCGTATTCATATTACCCCACCCCCGGCGCGGATTGAAGTCCGACGACAACCACCACTTTGCGTCTTTAGTGATATAATTCAATGAAAACGTGCCAATACCCCGATAGTCTATCAAATCTCTATTTTCTTCACCATCCACAAGCGGTATCCATATTTTAAAACCTAAAGCAAACTGAAGATTAAAAAAATATTTGGAAGACAAACTTATCAGGTTCCAGCTTCGTGAATCTTTATCTGCTTTTCCATTAGACTCGTGTTCTATTTGTAAAAAAGCGGTTCCTTTGAATTTGTTATTATGGATGATGTATTTCCCAATGCCCAGAGCCGGGTTGTAGTTGTTGTCCCTAAACGGGGCAGACTCTGCATATATATCCCAAAATGATTTTTGGGTATAAGTAAGGTAAAGAAACGTATTGAAAGGAAGCCGGCTTCTGGTCAGACGATGTCTTATACTGATTTGAAACATGGCGTCTGCGCTATTCCGGTCTATAGATGTATTTAAAGGTATTCCGGTTGTAAAATAGTTGTCTTTGAAAACTCCGAATGCGGGCAGGGCATCCATTATCTTTAATATTTCTTCCTCATCTACTTCTATCTGGCTGTTTTTGTAAAAAGGCGTATGCCGGATGTGCGTATGTATAATATTGTCAATACTGTCATTGCCGGTTAATCTCTGCGCATTTAGCTGGATAGCGAATAAATGCAGAATGAATATCATAAACATGAACTTCGGTTTCTTTCTCATTTTTAATAAACTTTCCCCCAAAGTTCAGAGTATTATAAGAAAGTAGAGCGTTCACTTATTCCAGAGAAATGTCCATATTATCCTAATTTTCTAATAATGGAAATTAAAGTTGTTATGAACACTTTCATGGTAAATGAGAGCATGATAAACTGTCGGTTATTGATGACATTTGCTTCTTAAAAAATAATATTTATGAGTAATGAATTTGTAATATTGGCAATACATACTCCAATGAAAGCTAATATACTGAGGTCGATATTGGAGGAAAATGGTATTGAAGTCCGTGTAGAGGCAGTAGGAAATAATACGGACAGTGTGTATGTCGAAGTGAAGCGTATAGACTTACCCCGGTCACTTGTAATAATAGAAGCGAATAAACTTTTCAGCTATGCTGATAAGGAAATACATAAGATAGATGATGGTAAAAAACGTATTCTGGTTGCAGTAGACTTTTCGGAATATTCTATGAAAGCATGCCGGATAGCTTTCAGTATAGCTAAAAGATCGAATGCAAAAGTCAAAATTCTCCATGTATACCACGATATGTATTTCCCATCGCATATTCCTTTTTCCGATAGCCTCAAAGAAACACCGGGGGAAGAAGGTATGCTTGATAAGGCAAGAAAGAAAATACTGGATTTATGTATGAATATCGATAAGAAAATCAATGCCGGAGAATGGGAGTCGGTCAATTATTCGTATTCTTTAAGGGAAGGGAATGTCGAAGAGGAAATAGATAATTTCATTAGGGAATATAAACCTTCTTTATTGGTGCTCGGTACAAAAGGAAAAAATAATAACAACAGCAATCTGTTGGGAAGTGTGACTGCCGATGTTATTGAAATAACCAATGTTCCCGTTTTGGCAGTGCCGGAGAATTCTACAATTAATAGTGTATCGGATATCAGGCATATTGCATTCTTAACTAATCTTCAGAACCTTGATTTATCCTCTTTCGATTCATTGGTTAGTGTTTTCGGCAAACGTCCTGATATGAAAATCACTTTTGTGCATATCAATGATAATCATCGAAAAGAAAATTTATGGACAGAGGATGAATTGTGGGAGATCAGCAACAATTTCAGAAAGCAATACCCACAGGTTAATATAACTTATAAACTGATTAATTCACCTGATATCGAAGTTGGATTAAACGAATTTATAAAAACAGAGGAGGTTAATGTAATAAGCCTGACAACCCGTAAACGAAATATTTTCAGCAGGATATTCATGCCCAGCTTATCGCGGAAATTGCTATTTATGAATAACACTGCTATCTTCATATTTAGAAAATAATTTCCTTTAATAATAAGATTTACCAGACTATTATAAATGATTTAATAGCCTGGTATTTTTTTATCTGATCGCTAGGCCTTTCAGAAAGAAATGTGTGCTTTCTAATAGAGTTATAAAAAAATCGGGCTGTAGAACTACTCATGCTGGATATACCAATTTCATTTCGTCGTAAAAAGAGAAATATGTAATTATTGTTTTTTCTTTATAATTAAATTATTACCACACCTTATAGAACTTCTCCCCTTTCTGTATCATTAATATCATTTTGGCAATACGGTCAGCTCTAGTCTGCGCGGTTTTTGCCGAGTATATCCATTCTATAAAAGCTTTTTTCTCAGCATCAGTATAATTGGAAAATTTTTCTAAAATACCTTCTTCATATTTCATGCATAAAATCAGTTCTTCAGGTATCTCAGCGGGCATGCTATCTTCATAAATAACGATATGTACGGTGTCGCCTGACTGCTTTTTTATCTTCTTCCTGATCTCAGATTTTACAACCAGCATCAAATGGCCGTTTCCTAAGGGCATTAAACGTACATTGGTAAACTCATAACTGTCTATCTTCCCTCTGACTTTGAGCATCCCGAAAGATGTCTTCGGCATGGGAATTTCAGGAATTTCTACATAAGTCCAGCCGCCCTTACCTTCAAATTTTTGTAAGAGATAATCTTTCTTTACCAATAGCTTTTCCATCTGTGGTTTGTTATTGTTTTACGGTTTCAGATTCTAAAAATACTAAACTTTTACTAGTTTCTCTTCAAATCGGCTTTTGAGAATAAGTTATAATAGGGTGTTAGATATAAAGCCCTTATGTATAATTTTTTTAATTTGTTTAAAATATCTGATATAGAAATAATAAAAACACCCGATTCTACATTTTAAAGTAAAACCGGGTGTGTATTTTGACACGCTATCTATTAGCTAATATTGTTGTCTCATAAGGACTCGAACCTTAACAGGCAGTGCCAGAAACTGCAGTGCTACCATTACACCATGAGACAATCCTTATTTCGGGTTACAAAAATAATAACTTTTTATTTTGCTATCAATAAATAATAGTTCTTTTTTCCTTTTTGCGCTAAAATATATTTGTCATTGATCAGATAGGAATGATCAATCAGTTCATCCTGATCTTCCAATTTGTTCTTGTTCAGTGAAACTCCACCCGATTGCACAAGCTTTCTCATTTCTCCTTTTGATGAGAATACCGGAGCTTTCTGAGTCAATAATTCTATAGCTGGGATTCCCATTTCCAGTTCAGATTTATTTATCTCAAACTGTGGAACGCCTTCGAATACTTGTAAGAGGGTTTCCTCGTCCAGTGATTTCAGGCTGTCGGCAGTCGAATTCCCAAACAAGATAGATGAAGCATTCACGGCAGCTTCATAATCTTCACGTGAATGTACCATTACAGTAATCTCCTCTGCCAGCCTTTTTTGCAACGGGCGTAAATGGGCTGCGGCTTTTTGTTCTTCAACCAGTGCGCCTATTTCTTCTTTGGACAATGCCGTAAATATCTTAATATATTTAGCAGCATCATCGTCGCTTACATTCAGCCAGAATTGGTAAAATTTGTACGGAGAGGTATATCTGCGGTCGAGCCACACGTTCCCCGATTCGGTCTTTCCGAATTTAGTACCATCTGCTTTTGTTATGAGCGGGCATACCAAGGCGAAAGCTTCACCGCCGGACTTGCGCCTGATAAGTTCAGTTCCGGTGGTTATATTGCCCCATTGGTCGGAGCCTCCCATTTGTATTTTGCAGCCGTAATTATTGTAGAGATGTAAGAAATCGTAACCCTGCATCAATTGGTAAGAAAATTCGGTAAAAGACATTCCTTCCGAAGCTTCACCGGTGAGGCGCTTCTTTACGGAGTCTTTTGCCATCATATAATTAACGGTGAGATGCTTACCGATATCGCGGATAAAGTTCAAAAATGTAATGTCCTTCATCCAATCGTAATTATTGACCAATATGGCCGCGTTGGGTTGATCCGACTCAAAATCAAGGAACTTGGCTAACTGCTTTTTTATGGATTCCTGATTATGACGAAGAGTCGGTTCATCGAGAAGATTTCTCTCCTGCGATTTCATAGATGGGTCGCCGATCATCCCTGTCGCTCCTCCGACTAGAGCTATCGGACGATGTCCGGCACGCTGGAAGTGTTTCAGTATCATAACGCTGACAAGGTGGCCAATGTGCAATGAATCGGCGGTAGGGTCGATACCGACATATCCTGATGTCAATTCCTTTTGCAATTGTTCCTCAGTTCCGGGCATTATCTCCTGAATCATACCACGCCATCTCAATTCTTCTACAAAATTCATCGATTTACATTTTTAATATTTAAAATTACGTACAAATGTACGACTTCTTTTTTAGATAAAAACAATAATAAATCAGACAAATGGAATAGTATACCTACCGGAATAACTCATTTTATCTTCATTCCAACCATTTGTTTATGGATATTGTAATACTATCAAGATTCGGTATAGGTTTTATATGGATACTATTTAACTGCTTCAGCCATTCCATATCAACAGGAGTGGGCTCCTGCTTTTTTAAACCTGATAAGACTTTATCGTACATTTCGGTTTCTATTATTGCTTCCTCCAGAAAGCCATCTTCCATAAATCCCGGCAACCCTGTAACCAGTTTAAACTCTTCCGGCGGATAGTAGTATATAAATCCGTCGAACATCATTTTATAGGTATTTTCATTTTCAAAAGCCCAATGATCGAAATAATCTTCTCCGAATGGACTACCATCGAAGTTAAATCCGGTATCTTTTATATTTGCAGCTTTGAAAGCAGCATCCCATTTCCCATCCTGCAACGGCTGTTTCTTTTGAGTGTTGTAATTATTGATATAAATATTTGCGACTTGATCGGAATATTTTTCTACAAGATACAAACCGGCATTATCTGACGAATTCGGAACTTCTTTTTTATAAGCATGGCGGTAATTCATGATTACAAGAGCTTTTTGATTCGGATTCAACTTTCTCATATTGTCAAAATTATCGATAATATAATCAGCCATCCTTTCATCTCTGTTTATCATATTCATCAACATATCTAAAACTTTAGATTCTGTTGCTTCTCCTTCTACATATATGACATCAGCAGGATACATTTTTACTTTTTTATTATCCGGTAGTCGTTTATTTATCCGGTGTATGCCTCTCAGAAAGTATGCAAAATTAGATTTTTCCCATACCGAAAACATGCATTGTCTCTGGAAATGAAGTAATTTTTTCTCGATTTCTTCTTCCGACAAAGCCGAATTTTGCAGAAAGGAATTGAGTTCCGGATTTAATATCTGTGAACCCACTTCTGTAAATACAACTCCTACATTTTCTATAAAATAAGGATCCTGAATAATTTCGAGCAAGAGGTCATACTGCTTAAGCTCCTGATGATGTCTTTCGCAAAGAATTACGATATCATTCTTCTTAAACATAGATATAACATAATCTTTTGCTGATAATTTTGCCTTATCCTCCAGAAATGTCACATAAGAATCAATATCCTTGCGGGATTGTGCACTCAAACTGAAAGTAAAAAGGAATAGGCACAATAAGGTTAATAAAGTGTTCATACTTGTTTTCATAGCTATAGTATTTATAATGGTCTGATACAAATATAAATAAAAAAAAACGGCAACCGATGGTGGCTGCCGTTTAATTCTTATATATTTGTTTCTTATTCAGATACTACTTCGAAAGGAATTTCTACCGACACCTCTTTGTGAAGTTTAAGTATAGCCTTGTAGTTACCTACTTCCTTAACTGCATCTTTAATAACGATAATCTTACGGTCGATTTCGAATCCTTGTTTTGCCAATGCTTCGGCAACCTGAATGTTAGTAACCGAACCGAAGATGGTTCCTGTCGAACTGGTTTTTGCACCGATTGTCAAAGATACTCCTTCGAGCTTAGCAGCTAGAGCCTCTGCATCTTTTTTGATTTTTTCCAGTTTATGGGCACGTTGTTTCAGGTTTTCAGCCAGCATTTTTTTAGCTGATTCGGATGCGATTACTGCTTTTCCTTGCGGGATAAGGTAGTTACGTCCGTAACCGTCTTTTACAGTAACAATATCGTCTTTGTATCCAAGATTGATAACGTCTTCTTTCAATATTACTTGCATAATCTTTGTCCTCCTTTTTTAATTATTTCATCATATCGGTTACGTAAGGAAGCAAAGCCAGATGGCGTGCTCTTTTTACAGCCTGTGCCACACGGCGTTGAAACTTCAACGATGTACCTGTAATACGGCGGGGCAGAATTTTACCCTGCTCGTTCAAGAATTTTTTCAAAAACTCGGGATCTTTGTAATCGATATATTTTATACCGTTCTTTTTGAAACGGCAGTATTTTTTCTTCTTCACATCTACCGAAGGAGGAGTCAAATATCTGATTTCTGATTGTTGTGCCATGATTAATTTTCTTTTGGTGTTGATGATGATTTAATGCCTCTTCTTTTTTCTGCATACAGATGAGCGTATTTGTCCTGGCGGAAAGTCAGGAAACGGATAACGCGTTCATCGCGGCGGAACTGAGTTTCCAGCTTTGCGATAACTGTAGGATCTGCATCAAATTCGATAAATGCATAGAACCCTGTAGACTTTTTCTGAATGGGGTAAGCAAGCTTTTTAAGACCCCAGTTCTCTTCATTTACAATGGTAGCATTTTCAGCAATCAAAAGATTTTTGAATTTATCTACCGCTTCCTTCATCTGTACATCAGACAAAACGGGAGTCAAAATGAAAACGGTTTCGTAGTGATTCATAAATAATTAATATAAACTATTAAACAATAATGTTTTTGGAGCGCCAAAGGTAATATTTTATACTCGAAAAACAAAATTAGGTGGAAAAACTTTTTAATTGTATTTTTGTAAGTATGCAAATAAATCTCAGATAGAACGATGGATAGAAGTCAGGATAGTAACGAATTAATAGAACTTGAATATATATTTCCTATCATTAACGGAAAGGTTTCTATGGCCATCAACCGGAAGATGTATCGTAATTTCAGGAAAGAAGGCCTTGAAATTACTCCCGAACAATGGACTGTATTATCCTTTCTATGGAGAGAAGACGGTGTTTCACAGCAGGCCTTGTGCGATGCGACATTCAAGGATAAGCCCAGCATGACCCGCCTGATCGATAATCTGGCCAAACTGGATATGGTGGAGCGCCGTATGTCGCCCAACGACAGGCGTTCTAATCTGGTATACCTGACAGAAAAAGGGCGGAGTATAGAGGGAAAAGCCAATGCCGCCGTAAATGAAACCATGAAATACGCTTTTGCCGGAATCGGCGATGAAGGATTAAGCCTGGTAAGGCAGTTGTTGAAGATTGTTTTTAATAATATACAGGAAAGTCTGCAAGGCTGAAATGCAAAATTTTAGTAAGATACATTGTCTTTAATCTATCTGGAATGCTTTTGTCCGGTCTTCTTCCTGCTTATTTTTTCGCCATTGCAAGGGTGAAATGTATTTAAATTATAATGATTTAACTATAGTTGATGCGTTTAAATAGGTCAAGAAAATAAAAGCGGTTATTGGCTGGCACCTAAATTATGAATAACTTTATTGCCTCTAATAAGATAACCTAAGAAACCAATAAACCACATGAAATTATTTTCTTTATTTCTATTACTGATTGCTTTTTCATATACATCTTGTAAGCAGGAGCCGAAGGATGATATGGAATTCAGAAACACTATCGAAATCGAATCCGGTGACGATAATGAAACTATAATTAAAAAGGCGGCGCATGTAATCCCGACTGCAAACCAGTACAATGCACTGAAAAACGAGTTTATCGCTTTTATCCACTTCGGACCGAATACATTTACCCGTATGGAGTGGGGAAATGGTATGGAAGATCCCCGTATATTCGACCTCAAAGAACTGGATACCGACCAGTGGTGTGAAGCGATGACTGCAGCCGGCATGAAAATGGTAATACTGACGGTAAAGCATCACGACGGATTTGTATTGTGGCAGAGCCGGTATACCGATCATGGAATCATGTCGACAGGTTTCAGGGATGGCAAAGGAGATGTGTTAAAAGATTTGTCGGAATCGTGCCGTAAATACGGACTTAAACTGGGCGTATATCTTTCGCCTGCCGATTTATACCAGATAGAAAATCCGGAAGGTCTTTACGGCAATTTAAGTGAATATACAAAGAGGACCATACCCCGTGAGGTTCCGGGCAGACCCTTTGAAAATAAGACTACATTCGAATTTGAAGTAGACGACTACAATGAATATTTCCTAAACCAGCTTTTTGAGATTCTCACCGAATACGGTCCCATCCACGAGGTCTGGTTCGACGGGGCGCATCCAAAAAGAAAAGGAGGACAGAGATATAATTATCCTGCCTGGAAAGAATTGATTAAAAAGCTTGCTCCCGAAGCGGTCGTTTTCGGACGCGAAGATATACGCTGGTGTGGTAACGAATCCGGGGCTACCCGCTCTACCGAATGGAACGTAATACCTTATCCGGAGAATCCCGATACCACATCCCATTTTCCCGATATGACTGCTGATGATCTGGGAAGCCGTTCGAAATTGTACGATGCGAAATTTCTTCACTATCAGCAGGCTGAGACAAATACTTCGATCCGAGAAGGATGGTTTTACCGGGACGATACTCATCAGAAGGTAAGAAGCGTAGACGATGTTTTCGATATTTACGAACGTTCGGTAGGAGGAAACTCTACATTTCTTCTTAATATTCCGCCCAACCGAGAAGGAAGATTTTCTGATAAAGATGTCGAGGTTCTGAAAGAAACCGGTAAACTGATCAAAGAAACTTATGGAACAGATTTGTTCAGCAATGCAAAGGGTCCGAAAGAAGTTTTGGACAACGATGAAAATACATTTGTCACTATTAAAAACAGCAGCAGCGATATTACCATAACTACCCCGTCACCCATAACGATAAACCGTTTGGTGATACAGGAAGCGGTTCATACTCACGGCGAAAGAGTAGAGAAACATATCGTAGAAGCTTGGATAGATGGAGAATGGAAAGAAATAGCCCAGGCTGCCAATATAGGGTATAAACGCATCCTTCGTTTTAGCGATACTACTACCGACAAGGTTAGAATTCGTTTTACTGAATCACGATTAGCTCCGGCAATCAATAAAGTATCAGCGCATTATTATAAATCACGTCCTCCACGATTGACCTATACAAGAACAACCGATGGGCAGGTAAGTCTGATGCCTTTGGTTGAGGAGTTCAATTGGAAGCCTCACGGAGAAAACGCAGCGGAGAACCTCAACACGGGATTTAAAATACATTATACACTCGATGGTTCACAACCCGGAGAAGGTAGTACAGAATACACTAAACCTTTTTCTGCGGGAGGAGATA
>DQAM01000204.1:0-4357 GCA_003523545.1 Dysgonomonas sp. | reverse complement strand
CCGTTTCGATACTGAACGGAGAACAGGGGCCTGTTTTAGAGCAACAATTGGGATTGATAAAAAAAGACTGGAAATTAATATCAAAGTCAGCGGATAGTACGGACAAACCCGTAAATGCCGCATTTGATGAGAATCCTGCTACATACTGGACTTCAGCCAAAGGTGCCGATTCCCGTTCGATTGTGATAGACTTGGGTAAAGAATATAAAATCAAAGGATTCGCATATACTCCTCCCGTTGGACAATCGCAAGGTATGATTGCTAAAGGAACCATAAAGACCAGCAATGATAATAAAAACTGGAAGAATGCCGGAAGCTTTGACTTTGGCAATTTGATTAATGACCCTTCTAAAAGGTATTATCATCTGCCTGAAACAGTAGATGCCCGATACATACGTCTGGAAGCGTCTGAAGTGACTGAAAATGGAAATACTATTACTGTGGCTGAAATAGATTTCTTCTAGAATCAGAAAAAAATAAAACGTATAATAATGAAAATAAGGAACCTTGCAGGATTTATCATTGCTTTGGCCGTGTTAGTTGTTGGCTTCCCGGCTTGTAATGAGAAGAAAAAAGAAATAACAGATAATAAGGTCAGCTTCGGCGTTATCACTGATGTGCATCAGGATTTACAGCCGGATGCAAGAGAAAGGCTTCAGGCTTTTATAGATAGTGCAAAAGTGGTAAATCCGGATTTCATCGTTCAGCTTGGAGATTTGTCGCATGGCACTACGACAGATTCGATACTGGAAATATGGAATCGTTATCCTGGAAAGAATTATCATGTATTGGGAAATCACGATTCGGACAATCTGCCTAAAGACTCTATTATAAAGAAGCAGAATATGCCCGGACGTTATTATTCGTATGATATCGGGGGCATGCACTTTATAGTTCTCGATCTGAATTATTTTATACAAAAAGGTGAACATATAGATTTTGGACTGGGAAATAATTATCCGATACCCTCTGATAGTAAAAACCTGATTTCTCCGCCGCAAATGCTGTGGCTGGAAGAAGATTTAGCATCTACCGGCAAACCGACGATTGTATTTTCACATCAGGGGATAGGTGATACTTTCCCGGACTGGGTTTCACCGTCCAATAAAAAAATCCGTGAAATATTTGCAAAGGCGAATTCCGGCGGTGAGAAAAAAGTAATTGCCTGCTTTGCCGGTGACCAGCATGTAGATACTTACGAGGAAATAGAAGGAGTACATTATTTCCAGATTAATAGCGCTTCCTATTTTTGGATAGAAGAATCGGCAGTATTTTCCAACGGGCATATGGCTGAATACAAAGACCCGCTTTTTGCATTTGTTACTGTCGATTTAAATAACAGGACAATCGAAGTAAAAGGAGTAAACAGTGTATTTCTTGAACCTGCTCCCTCTTCGGAAAATTACAGTACTCCTCAGAAATTAAGTGCTTCTGTTACGAGCCGGAAAGTGAATTTTTAATATAAAACTTAACAGATATAATTTTCTAGTTTAGATGAAAAAAATAGTGTTTATTATTACGTACATCTTTTTGATAAATCAGGTTATCTTTTCGCAAACCCAGCCGCCGTACAAGAATCCCGGATTACCGGTAGAAACAAGGGTTAAAGACCTGATCGGCAGAATGACATTAGAGGAAAAGATAGGTCAGCTTCTCTGTCCTTTGGGTTGGGAGATGTATGATAAACAAGGAAATAATGTAACACATTCCCGCAAATTTGAAGAACTGGTAAAAGATAAGAACATCGGTATGCTCTGGGCGACATACCGGGCAGACCCCTGGACTCAAAAAACTCTGGAAACCGGATTAAATCCCGAACTTTCGGCAAAGGCAGGGAATGCTTTGCAAAAATATATTATCGAAAATACCCGTTTGGGTATTCCTATATTTCTCGCAGAGGAAGCTCCACACGGGCACATGGCCATCGGTACTACTGTTTTCCCTACCGGGATAGGTCAGGCCGCTACGTGGAATCCTGCTTTGATCAGCCAGATGGCAGGTGTTTCGGCTAAGGAAGTGCGTTTGCAGGGCGCCCACATAAGTTATGGGCCCGTACTCGACCTTTCCCGTGATCATCGTTGGTCGAGGGTAGAAGAAAGTTACGGAGAAGACCCCGTATTGATGTCACGTATGGCGGAGGCTGTTGTCAAGGGTACAGGAAGCGGGGATCTATCAAAAGAATACAGTACCATTGCGACTTTGAAACATTTTGCCGCATACGGAATTCCCGAAGGCGGGCATAACGGAAGCGCATCATCCGTAGGGGAAAGGGAACTGAGACAGTCTTTCTTACCACCTTTCAAGGCTGCTATCGATGCAGGAGCTTTATCTGTAATGTCGGCATATAATTCGATTGACGGTATTCCTTGTACATCCAGCAGATTCTTGCTGACAGATATACTTCGTAAAGAATGGAATTTCCGCGGATTTACTGTTTCCGATTTGGGGAGTATCGAAGGTATCGCCGGAAGCCACCGTGTTGCAAGAAATGCGAAGCAGGCGGCAGAATTAGCCCTGAGTGCCGGTCTGGATACAGACTTGGGAGGAAATGCTTATGTAAACCTGCTGAATTCGGTAAAAGAGGGTATTATAGATGAAAAAGATATAGATACTGCAGTTTCACGTTCATTGTCTTTAAAATTTGAGATGGGGCTTTTTGAGAACCCGTATGCCGATCCGGCAAAAGCGAAGAAAGAAGTTAAAACCGCAGAACATACCGCACTGTCCCGCAAGGTTGCCCAGCAGTCCATAGTCTTACTGGAAAATAAAAATAATACACTTCCTTTAGATAAAGGCCTGAAAATAGCCGTTATCGGTCCTAATGCAGATAATGTTTACAATATGCTGGGAGATTATACGGCTCCACAAGAAGAAAAGGGAGTAATCACAGTAAAGAGAGGCATCGAAGAAAAGATAGGAAAACCGCAGGTGCAATATATAAAGGGTTGTGCCATCAGGGATACGGCTAATCTGACAATAAAAGAAGCAGTCGAAGTAGCTAAAAATTCGGATGTGGTAATTGCAGTAGTGGGAGGCTCAAGTGCGCGTGATTTTAAGACCAAGTACATTGATACAGGCGCGGCCGTAGCTACAGAAGAAAGTGTTAGTGACATGGAGAGCGGTGAAGGTTTCGACAGGTCTACCCTCGATTTGCTGGGAAAACAGCTGGATCTGTTAAAAGCTTTGAAGACTACCGGAAAACCTCTTGTTGTCGTTTATATTCAGGGACGTCCTTTGAATATGAATTGGGCATCCGAAAATGCAGATGCGTTGTTGACTGCATGGTATCCCGGACAGGAAGGCGGCAATGCTATTGCTGATGTTTTGTTCGGGGATTACAACCCCGCTGGAAGGCTGCCTATTTCTGTAGCGCGTTCGGTAGGCCAGCTTCCGGTTCATTACAACAAAAGGAATCCGCTCGGACATAATTATGTGGAAGTAAGCTCTTCTCCATTGTATTCATTCGGATATGGAAAAAGTTTCTCCGAATTTGATTATTCAAATCTTAAAATAGAAAAAACAGGAGATTATAAGTATAGAGTTTCATTGACCGTAACCAACATCGGAGAATATGACGGTGATGAAGTGGTGCAGATTTACATGAAGAATCATTATGCTTCTGTATCCCAGCCGAATATGCAATTAAGGCATTTTGAAAGGACTCACTTTAAGAAAGGCGAATCGAAAAACATATCATTTGACCTTACAGAAGACGACTTCTCCATTATAAATGCCGAAATGAAAAATGTGGTAGAACCCGGCGGCACTTTTGATATTATGATAGGCAGTAGTTCAGTTGATATCAGATTAAAACAAACGATGAATCCCGGTAGTTAATAAAGTAAACATGGATAGGATTTATTAAAAAAAAATAGTTAAAAGACCTTTCTTTTTCAGATAGCTGCGTATCTCAAAAAGGCTTTTGGTGATATGTTTCTCAACACTTTTTAAAGATATACCTAATTGCTCGGCTATTTCTTTGTTTTTAAGGCCGTATCTGCGGCTTAATAAGAAAACCTTTTTGCGTTGCGGGGGCAGGCTGTCTACATACGAGTCGATAGCACCCTGCAATTCTTTAACGATCAGTATGGATTCAATACTATCCTCTTCTTTATGAAGAAGATTCTGAGAGTATGAATTATCTTCGAGAGAACTTTGTGTAGTATAAGCTTTACTGGTCAGATGGTTTAATGCCCTGTTATAAACGGCTTTGAATAAATAAGATTTGATAGCTTCTTCGTATACAATTTCTTTTCTTCGGTTCCATAATTCCAGAAATACATCCTGCACAATATCTTCTACTACCGCCGGATCATTTATATATTTTAAGGCATACAGTTTCAACAGCTTATGGTAT
>DQAM01000206.1 GCA_003523545.1 Dysgonomonas sp. | reverse complement strand
CTTACTTTTTTACACACTTCCGACAGGTATTTGGGGGTTACATGCAACCTCGAAGCATAATATGCTACTTCCCGGTTTGTCTTATATTGGCCTGTACCCAGCAGCTCAACGAACCGCCTGAGAAGTATGGCATTCTGTTCCGAAACGGGATTCTCTTCGTATATACGTGCATGAATATCATACAGGTCGAGTATGAGAGCCGTTACCAGACAACTCAACAGTTCATAATAAAAGTGATGCGAGGGGTCTTCCATCCGCCATTTTATCTGACTCAGGTCGTTATCGCATATTACCTTCTCCTTCTCGGTAAGCGGCATGATAGGGTTATTGATTAAAGAGAGATTGCCGATAATATCATAATTATTATTGGGAATGTTCTTTCGTGAAAACCGGTAGGATATATATAGAATGGTTGCACGGAAATCGTCGGAAACAACAATATCAGACACCAGTTTTCCATGCGTCCAGATAACGAAGTCACCCTCTTTAATCCGGAATGTTTGTCCGGCCATTTGAAAACCACACTCGCCCTGATAACAAAGTACATGAATGGCGTACAACTCAAAACGGTCGGAAGTGACTTCATCAAGATTGTCGGAAAAGACAAGATCCGAATCATTAAAATCGAACATTTCGCTGTCCGGTCTTCCATCTGTTAGATATGAATAGCTGTTTTTCATTTTTACGTATGATTATATTTGTGCAAAGAAAGTGTTTTTATTTTAAAACACAGGTAAACAAGTGGATAATATATTATATCAGGATTCACATTTTTCAAAAAACAGAAAAAAGTGAAAATAGTGCCGTCCTGTGTGAAACAAGAAATCTACCAGCCCACCATACCTTTGCATTAGTAAAATATAAACAATAAAAAAGATGAATATGAAGAATAAAAAGATACTCTTATTTGTGAGTATGATACTTGTAAGCATCCTTTCCTATGCACAAAACGAAGAAAGACCTATTGTATTAAGAACAATGGGCAGTCTGTTTTTCGGTGGCAATGTACAATATACCGAAACAGGGGAAACCTTCCACGGCGATCACGGCTACGCCCAGTATTACATTCCGCAGGATTCGCGTACCTATCCGCTCATTATGTGGCACGGTATCGGACAGTCGGGTAAAACCTATGAATCAACCCCCGACGGACGCGAAGGCTATCAAGCTATTCTGCCACGTCGCGATTGGTCGGTATATATCGTTGACCAGCCCCGCCGTGGACGTGCCGGATACACTCTTTCGACCGTTGATACAAAAAACGCTGTGCCTACAATCATGCAGGAAAGTGCAGTTTGGGATGCTTTCCGCAACGGTATCTGGGAACGACCTGCCGATCCGTACTTTTTTACCAAAACTCAATTCCCCAAAACACCTTATGCTGTCGACCAGTTTTTCCGCCAGCAAACACCCGATACGGGAGAAGAACCACGCACCCGGCAGCACCGTGAATTTATGGGCAATACCATGTCTGCATTACTGGAACAAACCGGAGCGGCAATCCTCATTACCCATTCCAATAGCGGACAATACGGCTGGGCTACCGGAATGGCAGCACCCGAACTGGTAAAAGCCATTGTTGCCTACGAACCGGGAGCCTGTGCTTTTCCTGAAACAGATATACCCGCGATGATTCCTGCCGGTGTGGAACTCGTCAACGAAACACAAGCACCACAACTGGTATCGGAGGAAGAATTCAGGAACCTGACCAAAATGCCGATCCTTATTGTATTTGGCGATAATATAGCCCGCCAACAAAGCGATATATTCAACAGTGAAGTCTGGCGTGTAGCCAGCCAACGTGCAAAGCAGTTTGTTGAAACTGTAAACCGCTACGGTGGAGATGCCCGCCTGATTATGTTGCCGGAACTCGGAATAGAAGGTAATACCCATGCTCCTTTTGCCGACATGAACAACCTCGAAATAGCGGGTCTGCTCGAAAAATTCCTTGAAGAAAAAGGATTGAGCAGGAAAGATTCACCACATAAGGGGCCGCAACGAAAGGAAATAGAAACGACCATCCCTATAAAATATTGAGATATGAGAACAAAAGTATTTACATTAATCATCACAGGATTACTTGCATTTGCCGGTAGTCCTTTAAACGCACAGGATATGAAAGAAAGTTTAATTCCACAGTTAAGCGCGTTTCCCACAGGTGATAAAAATCCCGAAGAAAACGCACGCTATTTCATCGGACAGTCTTACTTGGCTCCCCTGACACCAGATGCAGTCACCGGAACACTTGTCTATAATGTTACGTTCGAACCTGCCTGCCGCAATAACTGGCACAGGCACACCGCAGGTCAAATACTGATAGTCGTTGGCGGCAAAGGTTATTATCAGGAAAAAGGCAAGCCTGCCCGCATACTGATACCCGGTGATGTGGTGGAGATAGCCCCAGATATCGTACACTGGCATGGCGCAGCCCCCGACAGCTGGTTCTCACACTTGGCTCTCACTCCCAATGCTCCGGGCAATAAAACTACTTGGCTCGATCCGGTGGATGATAAGCAGTATGCGGCAGCAACAGAGAGAGGTAAAGGAGACAAGGTAAAAGGATATTTCTCAACACTTGCCACAACTGATCCCGAACTGTATGATATTATAAGCAATTTTGCTTTTACGGAGACACAGCAATATGTAAATCTGGATATCAGAACTCGCATTATGGTAACAATGGCTTCGGCAATTGGCATGAATGCACAAGCGGAGTACCGGCAAACGCTTTATAATGCCCTTGCAAACGGTATCACTCCTGTCGAGATTAAAGAAGTATTATATCATGCCGTGCCATACGCCGGAATAGCAAAAGTAGCCGACCTGATAAATATTGCTAATGAAGTGCTTACCGAAAACGGCGTTTCATTGCCTTTAACACCTCAAGCAGTAGTTACACCGGAAACAAGGTAGGAAAAAGGATTGGCATTCCAGAAATCCATCTTCGGCGAACAAATAGACAAGTTATACGAAACATCTCCTGCCGGACAACTGTATATCCAGCAATTCTTATCCGCCAACTGTTTTGGCGATTATCAGACCCGCCCAACATTGGATGTGAAAATGCGTGAATTGCTTACCTATTCTATCCTTATCTCTTTGGGCGGTTGCGAACCGCAAGTAAAGGGACATATACAGGGTAATATAAACGTAGGCAACGATAAAGCCACGCTACTTTCTGTAACGACTCAATTATTGCCGTATATCGGTTATCCGCGAACTCTCAATGCGATAGCCTGTTTAAACGAGATAATTCCCGAAAATTAAATTGGGGAAAAGGATTGATCAACAAATAAGAGAGAACAGGAATAGTAATCGGATTAAATGATGAGATTATGCACAAAAAAATTATCACGCTCTTCTTGTTAGGAATAATAGCAGTACAAACTGCACTGGCAACAGAAGAGAACAAAAAAGAAAAAAATATGGAAACATTGAATTTAACAACAGAATGGGATAAGACATTCCCCAAAAGCGAAAAAGTAAATCATAGTAAAGTTAGTTTTGTCAACAGGTATGGTATCACGCTTGCCGCTGATATATATATCCCAAAGAATGCCAATGGCAAGCTGCCTGCTATTGCCGTTAGTGGCCCTTATGGAGCTGTTAAAGAACAATGTTCAGGACTATACGCACAGACAATGGCTGAACGAGGGTTTCTTACCATAGCATTCGACCCGTCCTATACGGGTGAAAGCAGCGGACATCCCCGATATGTGTCATCGCCGGATATCAACACGGAAGACTTTTGCGCCGCCGTTGATTTTCTTTCCTTACGCGATGATGTAGATGCTGAACGCATCGGAATAATAGGAATATGCGGTTGGGGAGGCTTAGCTGTTAATGCAGCCATAATGGATACCCGCATTAAAGCCACAGTTTCTTCTACAATGGGGGCTTTCGATTCAATGGATTCAAGCCAACGCTATGAAGCCCGAAAACAGCTTAACGCACAACGAACGATTGATGCAGCAAATGGAGAATATGAGCGTGCGGGTGGCGTTCCGGCTCAATTACCGGATGATGCTCCGCAGTTTATGAAAGATTATCAGGCATATTATAAGACTGATCGTGGCTATCATCCTCGTTCACTTAATTCCAATGAAGGATGGAATAAAACGACTGACCTTTCGTTTCTCACTTTTCCGCTTCTTTCTTATGGGGATGAGATTCGTAGCGCCGTGTTATTGATTCATGGAGACAAAGCATATTCATTAGATGCCAGTAAAGATGCTTTCGGCAAGTTGAAAGGAGATAACAAAGAGTTGATGATCATTCCCGATGCAAGTCATGTAGACCTATACGACCGCACAGATATTATACCGTTTGATAAGTTGGAAACATTTTTTAATGAGCAAATGTAATTGAACATACAAGACCGATCTTAAATATATGAAGAAAACCGCAATAATAGCTTTGCTTGCGAGCGGAATACTCACGGCATGCGTAAACAATAAGACGACCGACAATAGTCAAACAAATGATAAGAATATGGAAAAATTAGAATTAACAACAGCATGGGATAAAGTATTCCTAAAAAGCGAAAAAGTAAATCACAGTAAGGTAACCTTCCGCAACCGTTACGGCATTACACTCGCCGTCGATATGTATGTGCCAAAGAATGCCAGTGGTAAGTTGGCAGCTATTGCCGTAAGTGGGCCATTCGGCGCAGTAAAAGAACAGGTTTCCGGCTTATACGCACAAACGATGGCAGAGCGTGGTTTCCTGACTATTGCTTTCGACCCATCCTATACAGGAGAAAGTGGCGGTGAGCCTCGTTATGTAGCTTCGCCCGATATCAATACGGAAGATTTCAGTGCAGCCGTAGACTTTCTTACTACATTGGATAACGTAGACCCGGAGCGTATCGGGATTATCGGAATTTGTGGTTGGGGAGGTTTGGGTATCAACGCTGCCGCTATGGATACCCGAATTAAAGCTACGGTGGCATCTACTATGTACGATATGAGTCGTGTAAATGCCAACGGCTACAATGATTCTATGGACGAGGATGCTCGCTATAAACTTCGCGAGCAACTCAATGCCCAGCGTACAGCCGATGCCAAAAACGGCACGTATGCGTTGGCTGGTGGTGTGATTGACCCGCTACCGGAGGATGCGCCTCAGTTTGTAAAAGACTATCACAGCTACTATAAAACAGAACGTGGTTATCACGAACGTTCACTTAACTCAAACAAGGGTTGGAATGTAACATCTTCTCTTTCTTTCATCAATATGCCACAGCTATCCTACGCCGGAGAAATCCGCAATGCGGTATTGATCGTACACGGCGAGAAAGCCCATTCGCGATATTTCGGCGAAGATGCTTTCAAAATGCTCAAAGGCAATAACAAGGAACTGATGATAATCCCAGACGCCAGTCATGTGGACTTATACGATCGCACAGATATTATACCGTTTGATAAGTTGGAAACATTTTTTAGGGAGCAAATGTAATTGAACATATTTTCAAATCTTAAATTAAAACAGCAATGACAAATAATAGTTTAGAAAAAAGAAAATTAGGAACTCAGGGATTAGAAGTTTCTGCCATAGGTTTAGGCTGTATGGGAATGAGCCACGGTTATACACCGCTACCTGATCGGAATGAAATGATTAAACTCATTCGTACCGCCTACGATAAAGGAGAAACATTTTTCGATACCGCCGAAGTGTATGGCCCATTTACCAACGAAGAACTCGTCGGCGAAGCCGTCGAACCTTTCCGCAAAGAGGTAGTGATAGCTACTAAGTTTGGTTGGGACGTTGCCAACGGTAATCCAGGATTAAACAGCCGTCCCGAACATATCCGCATCGTAGTGGAACAATCTCTCAAAAGGCTTCGTACCGATTATATTGACCTTTATTATCAACATCGTGTTGATCCGAATGTGCCTATAGAAGATGTAGCCGGAACAGTTGGCGATCTGATTCGCGAAGGGAAAGTAAAATACTGGGGATTATCAGAAGCATGGTCTGAGACCATCCGTCGTGCCCATGCCGTAACCCCCGTTTCTGCACTGCAAAGCGAATATTCCATCTGGTTCCGTGATTTGGAAAAACATGTATTACCAACATTGGAGGAACTCGGTATAGGACTTGTCCCTTTCAGTCCGTTGGGTAAAGGATTTCTGACCGGGCATATCGACAATGCCTCTCAACTGGATGAAAAGGATTTTCGCCGCAATCTTCCCCGTTTTCAGGAAGACGCCATTGCGGTCAATAAAGCAATAGTTGACCTGATCAGGAAAATAGCTGACACGAAAGGAGCCACACCGGCACAGATAGCACTCGCATGGCTGCTTGCCAAAAAACCGTATATTTCACCTATACCGGGAACAACCAAACTCGTGCGGTTTGAAGAAAATATCGGAGCAGCCGATGTCGAACTCTCGCAAGAAGAAATGAACCAGATCAACGAAGCCAGCGACAAAATCGAATTCGTAGGCGGACAGTATCCCGAAGAAGTTCTTAAGAGAATGGCGAGATAATCGAAATCTAAACCATTAAATAACAGATATAGAAAATCAGCAAATTATCAACATTAAAAAGGAGAACTTATGCCAGTAGTATTTAAAAAAAACAGAAAAGCTGAATAACGAGCAGAAAAAACAATTGATCTCGGAATTTACTAAAACAGTGATAACGGTAACTCTGTTCCTGAGGAACTGGAATAAAAGACCCGGTTGAGCAAAGTACAGGGTGAACCGTTAGATCCGGCATAATAGGTCGGTGAGTTGACCGAAAGTATCTCCATCGGAGCCAAAACTGTACAAGGCTGTATTGCCTGTGGTAAATGTATGGAACTAGGGCGATATGCTTTCCAAGATAAATTATACAATGCTGTAAGAGAGAAAATACAAGATGCGGATAGCCTGGTAGTTTCCATACCACAACCTTCTAATGCGGATGCAACCTCTGGTAGAGCAATATATGTATTGTCTTTTCCCCGAGGGCTTCTGTTTATAAATAAAACTTTCATAGCTATTTTAGTCGATTTTTATTTACAAAGAGATTCAATGTTTCGAAAACAAATTTATCTTTGTGCTTTAATAAAAAAATAGAAAGCGATGAAAAACTTAGTAGAGAACTTGAATCAACTATTTGCAGATTTCACAAAAGATGCAGCTTCACAAGTAGAAAATGGTAATAAAGCGGCAGGAACAAGAGCTAGAAAAACATCTTTGGCTATTGAGAAGGCTTTGAAAGAATTCAGAAAAGTGTCTATCGAGGATTCTAAGAAATAAAAAGGAGAATATAGAAAAGGAGCAGATTCTGAGAATCTGCTCCTTTTCTTGTAATAGTTACAATTTATCCTTGTTTTCGCCTGCTGTACTTCTGGGCTAATACATCCATATCCTTACTTATTTTTCTGTCGGTTATCTTTGCATAGATTTGAGTTGTCCGAATGTTTGTATGCCCTAACATTTTTGATACACTCTCTATCGGAACTCCATTCGAGAGGGTAATAGTGGTTGCGAACGAGTGCCTGGCAAGATGGAATGTGAGCTTTTTGCTTATACCACAGACGGTTGCGATTTCTTTCAGGTATTCATTTGTCTTTTGATTGGAAACTACAGGCAGGCATTTGCCGTCTTTTTGACTTCCTTTATATTTAGCTAGTATCTCTTTTGGTATATCCAGTAAACGGATATTCGCATTTACATTGGTCTTACTCCGTTTTGTCATTACCCACAGGTTTCCATCAAAAGCCTCCTGTATATTATCTTCGGTTAAATTGGAAACATCAATATAACTGAGACCGGTATAGCAGGCAAAAATAAACACATCCCTAATCTGCTCCAAACGTCCTGTTATAAATTCTTTGTTATAGATTGTGTCAATTTCTTCTTGAGTAAGTATTTCTCTGTCTACAGACTCAAAATGCACTCTAAAACTTTGGTAGGGATCTGCCATTGCTTCTCCCATGTTTTTGGCGAAATAGACTATTTTACGAAGGCGTTGCATGGTTTTCATTGAAGAGTTGTTCTCACATTTACAATCTTTGCGAAGATATAGGTAGAAGTTCTCCAATACGACAGGTGTAAGATCTCTTATAGGTATATCAGATACATTATATTTTTGTTTTAAGAAATCTTGTACCCGTTCTTTTACCAGTTTATATCTGATAAACGTTGTGCGAGTGGTATTAACGCCAACCCTGTTTTCATATTGCTGGTTATGTAAATCAATATACTCAACTAATGATTTGGCTCCTTTTTCAAGACCTAAGACTTGATTCCTTATCTTCTCCGGCATAGCATAGCCGTAGTCTTCCATCTGTTTATCATAGCTTTTACGAATAGCTACCCTCAAATTATCCAAAGCAATATTAATATCAGCAGCTTCTTTTGAGCGGGCAATGGCTTTTCCGGCTTTTGAATCCCATATAATAGGATTGACATTTACTTTGCTGTTGAACTGGACTGATTCTCCATTTACAGTTACCTTAACCATAATAGGCACTGTTTTGTCTTTTCTGGGTTGGTTCTTTCTCAGATAGAAAAGTGTTCTGAATGTTGACTTCATAATCTTCAAATTTTTTAGTTACAAATTTTTGTTCTTTTGTTTTGAAGAATACCGGACAACTCTTCGACAATACGCAGTAAATGAGAGTTTTTATTCAAAAACAACTACTATTATTACTCAAAACTAAAGTAGTAGCGATTTAGTA
>DQAM01000208.1 GCA_003523545.1 Dysgonomonas sp. | reverse complement strand
CCTTCTTTATTTTTGACTAAATTGGTATTTGTTTTGAGTTGAAATTACTTGTGAAGATTAGAGATATTAAGGTTTTATGTGTATTGGGTTCTTTACTAATGGCGGCAGGCTGTTCTCAGGAACCTTCGATTTCTTTCTTTTGTGAAAGTGATAGGGCTGGCAATTATATATTAAAATGGGAAGTGTCCCCCAAAGATGATGACGATGAGATAAAGATATACATGTCTAAAGACGATGCCGGTTTTCAAGAGCCTCCCGTGCTTACAACCAGTGTCAATGATTATGTAGCTACCATACCTACCGGAGATCCCATCGGAAGGCATTTTTTCAGGCTGAAAGTCAATAAAACCTTCTCGGGGGTTATTTCGAACCGTGTTTTTAAAACGGACAGTGTACAAAATTTCAGGGATTTGGGTGGTTATAATACAGTTACCGGGAAACAGGTGAAATGGGGCAGGCTGTATCGTTCGGGCGAACTTTACGAACTTACGGGCAAAGACAAAAATATGCTGGATGCCTTGGGAATAAAAACCGTAGTCGATTTCAGGGATCATGAGGAAAGACTTCAATATCCCGATGATTATCAGGCACAGAAAATTATCCATATCCCGATGTATACCGGCAACAGGGCTTATGTGAGAGAAAAGATCATTGACGGTACATTTTACAGAGGCGATGCGATTATCTTTACACAGGATACTTACAAAACGCTCATTACAGATTATTCGGAAGAGTTTGCACAGCTTTTCGATATCCTTTGCGACGAAGCCAATTATCCTGTACTGATACATGGTTATCTGGGAAAAGACCGGGTAGGACTGGCAAGCTATATTCTGCTTTATGTACTGGGTGTATCCAATGCTGTCAATGAAGACGATTATCTTTTGTCTAATTCGAATATCTCGGAAGAACAGGTAATGGGTGAAGCACGTTTCTTGCCGGAAAGAATGCAGGAGGCGGCCACAGTTGTATGTAAAGTAAACCTGTCGTATCTCAATTATGCTAAAACGTGTATGATAAATAAAAGCGGTTCGATAGATAATTACATCACTAACGAGCTCAAATTGACAGAGGATAAAAAAGAAAAACTCAGACAGATATTATTATACTGATGTTTCATAATACATTATAAAGCATATAATTTACTGTACATGAAAACACGCACAACCTTAATTGTCTCATTTCTTTTCTTTTTTGTATTCTCAGTTCTATCCCAGAATAAGGAAATCCAGATATCAGAAAAATTGAAGCTTATCCCATTGACAGAAAACATATATCTGCATACAGGGGATAATAACAATGGTATTATTTATTACAGCGATGGAGAAGCGGTAATTGTTTCTACACCCGAATCGGAACGCGAGACCCAAAATATTATCGACTGGGTGAAAAATAATCTCAAGGCTGATATTACCGGATATATTATCGACAGATGGCATCCTGACGCTATGGGTGGGCTTGCTTCTGTACACAGATCGGGAATAAAATCCTACGCTAATGAACGCACCCGGATTATTGCAAAAGATAAAAAGCTTCCTGTTCCTCAATCAGGTTTTGATGAAAGATTAGAATTAAAAGTTGGAAACAAAAAAGTAATATGCGATTATTTCGGGGCATCCCATACCGAAGACGGCATAGTGGTCTGGATTCCCGAAGGTAAAGTGCTGTTTGGAGGAAATGGAGTGAGGAATTACGGTGGATGGTATGGAAATATTGGAGATGCCAATCTGAAAGAATGGTCTAAAACTATTTCGCGGGTTAAAGCGGAGTATGCAGATGCCGAGATTGTAATACCCGGACATGGAAATTATGGTGGAACAGAACTGTTGGACTATACTATTGATCTTTACAAGCCTAATAAATGGGGTAAGATATTGAAACATCATAATATAGAAACACGGGAGGTGTTTAATGAGTATGGAGATATTTTCGAAACAGCCGATTCGGTTTTTACTGACAGCGGGAAAAGACATCTCTACAAAGCGGATGTATTCCTTATAAATGATGAACGTTATATCAGGGTACAGTCACCTGTAATTGTCCATGAGCCCGAAAAGAAAATGATTTTCTCCGATAAAGGATGCCTGCAAATATACAATATCATGACAAAGGAAATTATAGAAGATCTGTATTTTAATCAATTATACGTCAATTTTCGTGACGATGAAGTTGGTTGGACTATAATTATAAAAGATGCTATCCGTTGAAAATAAGCGGATAACATAATTATCTATTTCTAATATTTCCTAATAAAAAGTATAAGTGAAGCTTGGATACAGATAAAAGCGGTTCGATAGACAATTACATCACCAACAAGCTTAAAGTGGCAGAATGTAAAAAATAAAAATACAGAAAGATTCTCTATAAATAATTTAGAATTAACTCTTTGAGGCTTTCTGACTCAGGTATTCTGAAGCATCTCCGATTGTTTCGTCTATATATCTTCTGACTTTACTGATGCATTCATCAAACATTTTCTTATTGTTCCCAAGAAGATCTATCCATTTTAGTTTAGTTTTTATTGAGATGCGAAAAAGGGGTTTGTGCTTTGTTACCCGATCATTTGGCTGTATTTTATAATAGCTTTCGGACATAACAATCTTCACAGAAAATGTATTACGCAGAAAAGAAAAAAAGTTCTTCTCAATGTGAATTATCCAGCCTTTATATTCAAAAGACTGTTCTTCGAATAATATTATATTTTCTGATTTCATAAACAGATTATATATATGCTAAATAAGCGATGGCATTAACAAAAAAGTGCATTGCAGCAACTGTTATGAAAGGGTAAAATTTTTAATTTGTATTAATTTCAAAAATCTCATATTCATTCTTATTATCTTCACAAATATAGTAAAATGCGTAAAAAATCCAACATTAGCTTTCTTTTTTTATAAAAAGCAGGAGAGGGTGTGCAAATTGTCAATAACAACAAAAAGCCACACATAATAATGTGTGACTTTTGTATATCTGAAAATTTTTATCTGAAAATTATCTGGTTCCCGGAGGTGGAGGAGTATTAGGCTGCATGATTTGTTGTACAGTCAGTTCTTTGCCTTCGTGGTTGACAACCATCAGTTTACCGTTCTTTTCTACGAAAGCGACTCCCTGTCCCGAAAAACGGCTGATGTTTTCATAAACAGGTTCTACAAATATGCCGTTAGCCGTAACGAATCCCCGCTTTTTATCCAGCTCTACTACAGCCAGACCAAACTCCGGCTGATAAAATAATACTTTGTTGAATGCCGGTTCGATTAACTTTCCTGTTATAGTATAGAATCCCAGCATCCCGTTTTTGAACAGGTTCTTTCCGATCACCGAGTCCTCTATGCGGTCGTATTCCGCATCCAGATACAGTTTGCAAGATGAATCCATTAATCCTATTTTGTTCCCTTTTTTGACTATATATCCGCTTTCGCTTTTCTCAAACCCGTCGTATTCGGAAGGTACTACCGTTTTACCGCTATGGTCGATGAGCCCTCTTTTGCCGTTTTCTGTCACCATAAAATAATTGGGAGTAAACGGGGTAATCTCATCATAAAGAGGTGAAATCACCACATTACCGTATTTGTTTATCAATCCGGTCTTGCCGTTCCATTTCACTTCACACAGATAGTCGTCAATGAAATTGAATCCTGTGTATTCGGCAGGCAGTACTTCGTTGTTAAACCTGTCTACAATACCCCATTTAGAGCCTTTCTGTGCCAGGAAAAGATTTTCTTCGAAAGGCATAATACCGTCATATTCGTGGGGTATTACCTGCATCCCATTCTTCGTAATGATGCCGAATAAACCCTCCTTTTGGGCGGCAAACAAACTGTTTCCTACCTGTTTCAGGCTTTCGTACTTCGGCTTTACCAGAGTTTTATCAGCTTCTCTGATTCCAAACTTGTTTTTTTTCTGAAAGATTTCTGCTTTTTGGGCGTAACCAAAACAACACAATGACAAAAATATTGCCGTAATAAAAATAGACTTTCTCATTAATTTATTTATAAAACTTAATCATACGTAGGGAAAAGGATGATGTTCCCTGATTATTACCCCCTATTTCAATACAAAAATAACGATAATGTTGTTTAGAATCAAATCTAGAAAGTTAAACTCACCCGGGGTTCAATATTATTTTATAATTTTGCAGGCAATAGTTATAGCTACTTATGTTATGGAAAATCATCCGTTGAATAATATAGTTTTCTCAAAAAATGTTGTCGAATTTGTAACGGTTGGAGTGCAGTTTTGTTCATTCCTCGAAACTTTCAACGATGAAACGACCGCTACGCTTACCGATAAACTGACCAAAATATTCCCGTTGCTATATCTCAAATCGGCTATGCTTCCCGATATTGAGATGGAATACGATATATTTCCGGAAGTGACGGTCACCGAAGAAAATTATAATTACATTGTATCCCGCCTGTATGCGGTTTACAAAAGCAACGATACTTATCTCGAAGTGTTTCTGGAAGATATGAAATACAGTGATACGCCTATTTCGGCAAGTATCTCGGAAGATGTGGCCGATATATACCAGGATATAAAAAACTTCGTTTCTGTGTACGAACAGGGAATAGAGGATAATATGTATGAAGTATTGGCATCCTGCCAGGAAAATTTCAAGCAATATTGGGGGCAAAAGCTGGTGAATGTACTCAGGGCCCTGCATTCAATTAAATATTCACTTAATGTAGAACCGGAGGACGACAACGAGTCTAATTCCGATAATGAGGACGACTTGTGGTAAGTACAATATCGAAAGATCAGATGGCAGCGCTCCCTCCTGCGGTTTTCCCAGGGCGGATAGTTGTTGTACAGACCCTGAAAGAATCGGAAAAAGCAACTTCTTATCTGGATAAATGTCCGCTTATCGGTTTCGATACCGAAACACGCCCTACTTTTACAAAAGGGCAGCAGCGTAAGATCGCTTTGATGCAGTTGTCGACCGCAGATACATGCTTCCTGTTCAGGCTCAATTACATCGATATACCTGATTCATTGATGAATATATTGATAAACCCTGATATCTGTAAAGTGGGATTGTCTTTGAGGGACGATTTCTCGGCTATCAGCAAGCGTATGCCACTAGAGCCTCAGAATTTTGTCGAGTTGCAATCATTCGTGAAAAAATTCGGGATTGAGGACAACAGCCTGCAGCGGATATATGCCATCCTTTTTGGAGAAAAAATATCGAAGGGGCAGCGTCTATCCAACTGGGAAGCTGATGTATTGTCCGAAGCCCAGCAGAAATATGCGGCCCTGGATGCCTGGGCCTGCTTACGTATTTACCAAAAATTAGTCCGGCTTAACCCCGAATTATCATAAACTACAATATGGATTATAAAAAAATTATCCTCAAGCCTAAAAAAGAAGAATCATTGCGGCGGTTTCATCCCTGGATTTTTTCGGGAGCTGTTGCCCGTAAAGACAATAACCTGTATGAAGGGGAAGTCGTGGATGTTTATACTTCCACTAATGAATTTATCGCTGCAGGGCATTATCAGGTAGGAAGTATCGAGGTGCGTGTGCTCAGCTTCGAAGAGAGGAAAATAGATTTTTCTTTCTGGAAAGAAAAAATCAGCATAGCATACAATCTGAGAAAAGCAATAGGAGTAGTGTCTCTTGTTAATAATGCTTACAGGCTGATACACGGTGAAGGAGACAACCTGCCGGGGCTTATTGTAGATATATATGGCGATACGGCAGTTATGCAGTCCCATTCTGCCGGAATGCATGAAGCCAGGATGGAGATTAAAGACGCATTGCAGGCTGTTTTAGGTGAAAGTCTGCAGAATATATATTACAAGTCGGAAACAACACTTCCGTATAAAGCGGATCTAGGTGCTGAAAACGATTATATACTGGGGGGTAAGGATGTTTCGGATATAGCAGTGGAAAATAATCTTCAATTCCATGCCGACTGGCTGAAAGGGCAGAAAACCGGCTTTTTTGTGGATCAAAGGGAAAACCGGGCCCTGCTCGAAAGATATGCGAAAGACCGGAATGTCCTTAATATGTTTTGTTATACCGGAGGGTTTTCTTTCTATGCGATGCGCGGAGGAGCAGCCCTTGTGCATTCAGTAGACAGTTCGGCCAAGGCAGTGATGCTTACTAATAAGAATGTTGAACTTAATTTTCCGGAAGATTCCCGGCATACTGCATTTGCAGAAGATGCATTCAAGTATCTGGCTAAGACGGACAACGGTAAATATGACCTTATCGTTCTTGATCCGCCTGCTTTTGCCAAGCATAGGGGAGCAGTCAAAAATGCGCTGCAGGGTTATAAGAGATTAAATGCCGCCGCTATGGAAAAGATAGATAAGGGGGGCATATTGTTTACATTTTCGTGTTCGCAGGTAATTTCAAAAGATATGTTCCGCCTGGCAGTATTCAGTGCAGCTGCGATGACCGGCAGAAGTGTAAAGATACTGCATCAGCTGACCCAGCCGGCCGACCATCCTGTAAATATATACCATCCCGAGGGAGAATATCTCAAAGGATTGGTATTATACGTAGAATAAAGATACCGGAGGCCGTTTAGATCTTATTATATGTGTGATTAATAAGGCGTTTTCTCTTTTGTTAAAGAC
>DQAM01000207.1 GCA_003523545.1 Dysgonomonas sp. | reverse complement strand
GTTGAAAATTAGACAGCAACTTACAACAGATAATCAAGGAAAGGCCGTATTCGAGTTCAAAGCAAAACCTGTTTTCTGGTCTCCTGAAAATCCTAAATTATACGATGTAATAGTCAGCAAACCGGATGAAAAAATAAATGATTTAGTAGGATTCCGAACAATAGAAACACAGGGAAAGCAGATACTGCTGAATGGGAAACATTTATTCCTGCGCGGAATCAGCATTCATGAGGAAGCGCCTTACGAACGTGGACGTGCATGGTCGAAAGAAGATGCGGTGACTTTACTTACATGGGCCAAAGAAATGGGTTGCAATTATGTACGTCTGGCTCATTATCCGCACAATGAAACCATGGTACGCGAAGCAGAAAAAATGGGATTAATGGTTTGGTCCGAAATTCCGGTTTACTGGACTATTTCGTGGGAAAACCAAAGCACCTACCAAAATGCGGAAAAACAACTGCACGATATGATTTACAGGGATAAGAACCGTTGCGCTGTGGTGATATGGTCGATTGCGAACGAAACACCCCATAGCGATGCACGGGACAAATTCCTGAGCAACCTTTCGAAATATGCACGTAGCCAGGATAATACCCGTCTGATAAGTATGGCTATGGAGGTGACGAAAGCTCCCGACAACCTGAATAAACTTATCGATAACATGAACGAATATGTAGATGTTATCAGCTTCAACCAATACATCGGCTGGTATCGTGCATCGAATGAAGCTGCCCGCCTGATGAAATGGGAGATTCCCTACGACAAGCCGGTAATCATCAGCGAGTTTGGGGGTGGTGCATTGCAGGGTCTCCACGGGGACAAAACCGACAGATGGACAGAAGAATATCAGGAGGAATTATACATCCGAAATTTGGAAATGCTAGATAAAATAGACGGCCTATCCGGATTATCGCCTTGGATATTGGTAGATTTCCGTTCGCCGCGCCGTCAATTGCCCGATGTGCAGGATTTCTTCAATCGCAAAGGTCTGGTGTCGAGCTGGGGTATCAAGAAAAAAGCTTTTTATATCATGCAGGAATATTACCGGAAAAAAGAGATAGAATTCAATAAGAAGTAAATTTCCCGGAGATATAAAATATTAACGACAAAATAGTACAGAATTTGAACGGAACTTTCGACTTTGTACCTGTATAAATAAATTGCATAGTATAAATATTGTAGGGGAGAAGGTCTTTTATGTGCCTTCTCCTTTTTTTATCCAGCCCTTATTATATCTGTTATACTTTATTCTTTGCAAGAAATTCGGTCGGGTTTTCTTTGTAGAAATCTTTAAAGCATTTTGTGAAATACGAAAGGGAAGAAAAGCCTGATTCATAAGCTACCTCCG
Organism: Dysgonomonas sp.; assembly: GCA_003523545.1. GTDB lineage: Bacteria > Bacteroidota > Bacteroidia > Bacteroidales > Dysgonomonadaceae > Dysgonomonas_A. The sequence goes on along the minus strand of DQAM01000207.1, from coordinate 6,598 downwards.
AGATATTCTGACCTTTCAGTGAAAGCAGATGGCGGGCATATTTCAGCCGGATGATTTTAATAAGTTCGTTCGGTGAATAATCCGTAAGCGATTTTATTTTCCGATATAACTGTGATTTGGAAAGTCCCATATTCTTCGCTACTTCATCCAAATTCAGTTCCGGGTCGGAAATATGTTCCTCTATATACTTCCGGAAATTGTCGATAAAATTCTGTTCGGTCTCGGCCAATGTCGTTTTCTTCGTGTCATTGATAAGGCTTTTACCGAAAGATTCTATAATTTTCTGCCTGTTTTCAATTAATTTGCGAAGCCTGATTTTCAATAGATCCGCATTAAAAGGTTTGGAAATATAAGCGTCCGCGCCGCTTTCGAAACCCATAGCTTTCTGCTCGTCTAACGAACAAGCCGTTAATAAAATTACAGGTATATGGCTTGTAGAAACATTTTCTTTGAGTGTCTGGCATACGGAAAAACCATCTTTCCCGGGCATCATTATATCGCTGATTACCACATCAGGGACGTTCTTTATCGCTTTTTCTATACCCTTGTCTCCATCTTCAGCTTCAATTACCGTATAATCGTTCTGAAGGACAAATCTCATATAGTTCCGCATATCGGTATTGTCCTCTACCAGTAAAATCAGAGGCTTATCTGTATCGGATACAGAAGCAGGAAGTATGTTGTCCGATCGGTGGTCAGGTTCTGCCGCTAATAAGTTTTTTGTAAATGAGTTGTCATAAATGTCATCTTGTTCTGCAATATCTTGCGGAATCTGTTCCATAGGCAGCCATACGGCGAAAACTGTTCCGTAGCTCTCTTTGCTTTCTACTGTTATCTTTCCACCATGAACATCTACCAAAGCATTCGTTAAAGCTAGGCCTATCCCTGTGCCCGCATCGTTCGGATTTACCTTATAAAATCGTTCGAATATACTTTTTATCTTGTCCTGAGGAATAGCTTTTCCCTTGTTATAAACTTCTATCTTCGCAAATTCTTTGCCTTCCATTATCTCTTTTCTAAGAGAGGTTTTAATGATGCCTCCTCTTTCGGTATGTTTAAAGGCATTCGACAGGAGATTGAAGTAAATCTTTTCTACTTTTTCCTTATCGAACCACATATCTAAGGTATTGTCAGTGGCTTCGAAAGAAAAATCGACCTGCTTGCGTTTGGCATAGTCCGAAAATACTATATTCAGCTCTTCCAGAAATAGCTTTATATCGCTTCTCGAAAAGTAGGCTCTCATCTTCCCGTTTTCGTGGCTCCTGAACTCAATGACCTGAGAAATCAGATTGAGCAGCATATTGCTGTTGCGCTTTACCAGATCGAGAAGCTTCTTTTGTTCATCGGACAAATTAGATCCGGAGAGTAGGGTTTCGACAGGTCCTAAAATGAGAGTAAGGGGAGTACGGAATTCGTGCGAAATATTTGTAAAGAAGACAAGCTTTGCATGAGTAGCTTCTTCTAATTGCCTCGATAATGAAATCAGCTGATTTTTTTGTTCTTCCAGAAGCCTGTTAGTTCTGCTTTTGTTGCGGTATGCAATAATGGATACGAATAGCAGGATAGAAATCAGGACAAGAATAAGAATAGTCCCGTAAAACATTGCCTGCTGGTTGGAATACTGAATAAGGCTGTTGTTGAGCAGGCCGTTCATCGTTTCCAGCTTATCCTGATGTTCCGAAATCTGTTCGGTCTGAAGCTGCAACATCCTTACATTGTTCTTATCGACAACTGCCGTATAAAGGATGTTTTCCCTTTTGAAAGGCCCACCTGATAAAATAAGGTTTGCAACTTCGATTACTTTGTCTCCTCCGGTCGGATAAATGAAAGAAGCATCCTGCAAGCTGTTTTGTATATTTTCGATTCCGCCTCCTTCACCTGGCAGCGCATCTACTCCGATAATATACGGACGTTTTCCGCTATAACGTTCGTAAGCCTTGTTGGCTCCAATTGCCATCGCATCATTCAGAGCGAAAATTACATCGACAGGTTCGTTCATCTGTATAACCTCAAGTATCTTTTGCTCGGCTGCTTCTTTCAGAAAGTCGCCATGCGGGCGTGCAATTACTTTTATGTCCGGATAACGTTGAATTGCATCAGAAAAACCGTTATGTCTTTCCACTTCTGCAGTTACCTTGTCCCATCCCCTTATTTCCACTACGTTGCCTTTGCCATTGAGAAGCCCAGCAATGTACAATCCTGCTTCGTACCCGAGCTCGTAATTATCAGCTCCCACATAGGATGTATAATCTTCCGAATCTATCCTGCGGTCAAAAAGGATGACCGGTATTCCCGCTCCGAAGGCTTTTTGGATAACAGGAGTCAATGCTGAGCCTTCGGCAGGTGAGACTACCAGCAAATCGACTTCCTTTTCTATGAAATAACCAATGTCTTTTATCTGTTGAGAAGGATCATCCTTCACAGACTTTATTTCTATGCTGAGGTTTGGATAGAATGCTAGTTCCCTCAGCATTTCGTTGTTTGCTTTTTGACGCCACATATCTTCGCTGCACTGCGATACTCCGATAAGAAATTTCTTTTTTTCTTCGGATTTACAGGAGTGAAAAAGGACTGGGAGCAGTATGATATAAAAAAGAAAAAGTCTATTCATGGCAATAATTGGAATCTTCTCTAAACAAAAATACCAAAAAGAGCTGTATTAAAACGTTAATATAGCTCTTTTAAGATTTAAAAGCTGACAGCCTTTTCTTATTTTCGGAAAAGCTCCTTATACGAATCGGGCAATTTAGGCATAGCACCATGCTGCGTACAGACATACGCCGAAACTTCTACTGCAAGCTGATGGGCATCTGCAATGCGGTCTCCGTTCATGTAGGAAGAAACAAATGCCGCCGTAAATGAATCCCCGGCACCCACTGTATCGGCAACATGCACCTTCGGTGTCGGCTGAAAGGATGTCTCTTTCGGTGTACATACGAAACTGCCTTCTGTACCTTTGGTGAGGATGACCAAATCGAGGTTGTATTCACGAAGCAGTTTTTTGCATACCTCCTGTTCATTCTCCTCATTATAACCATATAGTTTCGAAACCACGACTATTTCTTCATCGTTTATTTTGAGAGCGTTCGCCAGTTGCAACGATTCGTCTATCAGTTCTTTTGTATAAAAGTGCTGGCGAAGATTGATGTCGAAAATCTTGATACTGTTTTGAGGCATAGTCTGGAGAAATTTCTGGATGGTTTTGCGGCTTACCGTATTCCGTTGAGCAAGCGAGCCGAACGAAACAGCATTCGTGATTTTTGCCAGATTCCCGGTTCTCGGCGTAAAAGGAATATTATCCCAAGCCACATTTTCCATAATTTCATAATTCGGCACACCTGCTTTATCGAGTGTTACCTGTACTGTACCTGTCGGAAAATCTGTGGTTTCGATCAGGTAATTGAGTTGTTTCTCTTCAAGACCGGAGAGAATTTCTTTTCCTAAAAGGTCGTCGCCGATAGCGCTTACGGCATATCCACTGTATCCGAATTGAGAAACATGATATGCGAAGTTAGCAGGCGCCCCGCCAAGTACTTTTCTTTCAGGGAATACATCCCATAATATTTCACCTAATCCTACAATAGTATTATTCATGATATATATTTTTCGTTTTTCATTCTTAATTTTTCATTCGATTATGCCCTGTCTTTTAAGCGGGCCGATAAGAATACAAGATAAACGACACCTACCGATAAGATTATCAAAGCACCTGTCTGTGAATGCAGGGCATCGGTAAGGACACCCATCAGAAGCGGGAATATTGTTCCGCCGAACAATCCCATGATCATAAGTCCCGATACTTCATTTTTCTTGTCAGGCATGTATAACAATGCCTGGGAAAGTATGACGGGAAAAATATTCGAATTACCCAACCCTACCAAAGCTATGGCAACGTAGATAGGAATCAAAGTATCGAATAGAAACAGCCCTATCATTGAAAGCACCATCAGTACGACACTTATTATAAAGAACTTCTTAGCTGAGAATTTTGCCAGTACAAATGCTCCCACGAAACATCCTATCGTACGGAAAAGGAAATAAATACTTGTTGAATAACCTGCGTCTTCAAGAGGCATACCCAGACGTTCGATCAATATTTTGGGGGCGGTGACATTCACGCCCACATCTATACCGACATGGCACATAATCCCTAAGAAAGAAAGCAGAATCATCTTATCGCCTAACAAGGCAAAACATTGGGTAAAGGTGGAACCTGCTCCCTTTTCGTCCGTTTCCTGTATTTTGGTTATACCTAATAGTACAACAGCTAAAACGGCAACCACCATGAAGATTGGGTATAAGTACTTCCAATCGCCGAGCGAGGCTGCTGCCCAAGCTGCGATAATGGGGGCAAGGAAAGAGGCAATTGCCTTAACAAATTGACCAAAGGTCAGCGAACTCGCCAGTTTGTCGCCGGTAACGATATTCGATAAAAGCGGATTCAAGGATACTTGCATCAAAGTGTTTCCTATACCCAGCAATGAGAAAGAGATCAGCATGGAAACAAATGAATAATTAACAAAAGGTATTATCAACGATAGTATAGTCACCACTAAACTGAGCAATACTGTTTTCCTACGTCCGATACGATTCATCAGCATACCTGTCGGCACGGAAAATATGAGGAACCAGAAGAAAACCATCGAAGGGAACAGGTTCGCCATCGTATCAGAAAGCTGAAAATCTGCTTTCACGTAATTAGCGGCAATACCTACAAGGTCTACAAATCCCATCACAAAGAAGGATAACATGACCGCGATCAGCAAGAGAAATATGTTTTTTTGTTTCATGGTTATTTTAATATATGGATTTTAATATCCTTTACATTTAAAGGAGAACCTTCGCTTACAACTTCAAGTGAGTTATACGGCTCTTCGGGATAAACGATGTTGGTCTGTACCAATTCGCCTTCGTTGACGAACAATTCGGTGGAAGCTTTGTCTACCAGAAGTCGAAGTTTATACGAATTCTTTTTTACGAGGGGTGAAGTTATCGGTGCCGGAGCAAATTTTTCGCTGAATCCTGTCAGGCCGCTTTTCGAACGGTCTACCGATAGCTGTTTATTCGAAATATCGAAAGTAAATTTGATTTCTTCGCCTGTTCTGTTCATCAGTTTAAAACTGAAAGAGGATGCCTTGTCCGGAAGCACGGTCATTTCAATTTCATAAGCCCCGTTTCCATTGTCGATAAACTTATCCATAGTGTATGTTTTATCTACTTTGATATTCGGCATTTCCTTGCTATCGGCTCTCAGATTGATAGTTTCCCTGATAGGATTACTGCTCAATACCAGATGTTCTCCGTTATGAGACAATCCCAGTTCGCGGGGAATGGTCATTGCGCTTTTGAAGTTGAGAGTAGGGGTTTGGTTGGCGTAATCCCAATTGTCCATCCACCCGATGAATATCCTGCGCCCGTCGGGAACATTATCCCATGTCACACCTGCATAATTATCGCGTCCGTAGTCTATCCAGAGCGGATAAGGCAGATTGTCGGGAGTAAATGTTTTACCGTCGAAACTACCGATGAAATACTGCGTAGCACTGCCTCCGTTGGGACCGCCCGGATTGATGCTCACGAGCAATACCCATTTGGTTTGTTCGTTGTAAGTCAAGGGAAATAGGTCCGGGCATTCCCATACTCCGCTATGATTACCTATACCTTCGCCGAATTCGCTCAGTCTTTCCCATTCTTTCAGGTCTTTGGAACCATAGAAAGTGATTGTTTGTGTGGTAGCCAGCGACATGATCCATTGACCGGATGTATCGTGCCAAAATACTTTCGGGTCACGGAAATCAGGATATTTCAAGTCGCTCAAAACAGGATTCCCTTCGTATTTGGTAAATGTGCGTCCGTTATCCGTACTGTAAGCAATACTTTGCGTCTGTATTTTTCCTGCCGAAGTGTAAATAGCTATCAGCGCATCTTTTCCAAAACCTGCCGTATTATTCTTGTCGATTACCGCGCTTCCTGAGAAAATCGTTCCCAGTGAATCGGGATAAATAGCATCGGGAAGGTGTTCCCATTTCAGCAAATCCTTGCTTACAGTATGCCCCCAGTGCATATTTCCCCATGTAGATCCGTAAGGATTGTGCTGGTAATAAAGATGATACTCGCCATTGTGGTATACCATACCGTTGGGGTCGTTCGTCCATCCGTAACGGGGCGAAAAGTGATAGTGCGGGCGGTATTTTTCGTTGTAATCGAAGAAGAAATCGTCCGCCTGCTTAATCTGCGAATAACCGATACTGCCTTCTTCCATATGCTGAAACAGTAAGGTCAGTTTTTCACCTTTATACTCCTCCACTGCAATGGGAATCCAGTAATCTACTTTATTTTGAGCTACCCGGATAAAGAGTTCTTCACTGATATTCTGTCCATTCAATTGAAGATGCAGTCTCGATTCGGGAGCTTTATCTTCGATGGGAACCAACAAATATTTTTTATCAATATCAAATGCGAGCATATTGTCCGGATTCTTATTATTACATGATATAACAAGTAATATGCTAAGACAGATTATTATATTAATTAAATTTTTCATATTCTATTAATTGTATATGTTTAAGTTTGAGAAAGTAACTTCCCCGTTGTCGGC
>DQAM01000193.1 GCA_003523545.1 Dysgonomonas sp. | reverse complement strand
GCTCTATTCCATTAAATATGCAAAAGGCTTTTCTGTCAATATTTCCGACGAATACAAAGAAATAACCGTACGTAATCCATGGGATACTACAAAAATATTGAAGAAGTATATCCTTGTAGATAAAAATAAAGAGCTACCCGATAATTTACCGGAAGGTACTGTCATAAGAACACCACTTTCGAAAGTAGCCACATTTTCCACAATACATACCTCTACTCTTAACGAAATTAATGTTCTCAATTCGATTATTGGTGTTTGTGAACCCCGGTTTATAAATATACCTTATATAAAGGATGGCGTAAATAAGGGTACAATTACAGATTTGGGAGAAGCATCCAAGCCGGATATTGAAAAAATAATAGAAATATCTCCCGAAGCCATGTTTATATCTCCTTTACAGGGTATGGGATTCGGTGGAGCTGAGAAAACCGGTGTCCCTATTATCGAGACTCCCGACTATATGGAACATACGGCTTTAGGACGTGCCGAATGGATACGGTTTTACTCCTTATTTTACGACAATGAATCGTATGTAGATTCGCTCTTTAGCATTACAGTAGAAAATTACAACCGGATAAAAGAAAAGTCAAACTCAGCCACAAACAGGCCTACCGTTTTTCTCGACCTTATGTATAACGGCACCTGGTATATATCCGGTGGAAACAGTTTTATTTCTAAAATGCTCCAAGATGCAGGTGCAAAGTATATTTGGCACGATGACGGCAGAGACCAGTCAACGCCCCTTCCTTTTGAACAGGTACTGGATAAAGCCGGAGAAGCGGATTTCTGGTTGGTTAAATATTTTAATGATGCTCCTTTTACTTATACTTCTTTGGCAAAAGAGTATAAACCATACACCTATTTTAAGGCTTACAAAGAAAGAAATATCTATGAATGCAATACACAGCAACGCGATTATTTCGGGATATTGCCTATCCATCCGGATTATATTCTGCAGGATTTTGCATCTATATTTCATCCTGAACTTTTTCCCGATTATAGACCGCAGTTCTATTTTAGAATGAAAGAATAATTTATTTAAGTATTTTTGACGTCAAAATCTTTTTGCTTGAACAAAACAGTAAAATACTCACTTTTTTTGGTTGTTGGGATACTAGCTTTATTTATGTCCAATTTATTTTTTGGTTCTGTAAATATTCCGATGGCCGAAGTTATACAAATACTAACAGGAGGAAAGGCTTCCCGCGAAACGTGGGAACATATCATACTCGAAGTAAGGTTACCGCAAGCAATTACAGCCCTGTTAACGGGTGGTGCTTTATCCGTATCGGGACTGCTCCTCCAGACAGCTTTCCGCAACCCATTAGCCGACCCGGGTATCTTAGGCATCAGTGCCGGAGCAAGCCTGGGAGTGGCAATCGTTATGTTGTTATTTGGCGGAGCAATTGGCGGAACTATATCGTTAGACCTATCCGGCTCTATGACTGTTGTTTTCGGTGCTTTTATAGGGTCTGCCGTTATACTAGCTATCATTATCGGATTTGCATCTATAGTCCGTAATAATATTATGTTACTGATTATCGGTATTATGGTGGGGTACCTTACATCCTCGATTATCACTTTATTGAATTACTGGAGTACAAGTGAAAACGTATTTAGCTATGTCATCTGGGGGATGGGTGACTTTTCGGGAGTATCTCTCGACCAGTTAACTTTTTATTCCGTTTGCATCATTATAGGACTTATAATATCTATACTTCTTATCAAACCTCTGAATGCTTTGCTTTTAGGAGAAAGGTATGCTGTAAATCTGGGAGTAAATCTCAAAAAAATCCGTTTTCTTCTGTTGGTTTCTGCCGGATTACTGACCGCTATCACTACTGCTTACTGTGGTCCTATTTCTTTTATAGGACTTGCTGTTCCCCACATCGCCCGTTTACTTTTAGGCACATCGAACCATAAGTCATTACTGCCTGTTACAATACTGGCAGGTACTTTCATCGCATTAGTATGTAACTTGATAAGTATTATTCCCGGTCCGGCCGGGATAATACCTTTGAATGCTATAACTCCGGTCTTTGGAGCTCCTGTCATAATCTATGTTATTATAAATCAAAAGCGCATTCAATATTTTAATTAATATAAATAAGCAAGAATATGACACAAATAAAACTAAAACGTGTTTATGAAGATTACGACGAAAAAGACGGTTACAGAGTATTAGTGGACAGACTATGGCCGAGGGGGATGAAAAAAGAGCATCTTCATTATGACCTTTGGGCCAAAGATATTACTCCATCGTCAGCACTTCGGGAATGGTTTCACGAAGACCCGGATAAGAACTGGGAACTTTTTTCTTCGAAATATAAAAAGGAACTCGGAGATTCTCAAGCTGTAAAGGAATTTGTAGAAAATATAAAAGAACGTCCGGTGGTGACTTTACTGTACGCATCCAAAGATGAAGAACATAATCATGCAATCATTCTAAAAAAATATCTGGAAAAGCAATTGAAATAAAACTTTAATGAGTATTAAAAGCGTC
>DQAM01000244.1 GCA_003523545.1 Dysgonomonas sp. | reverse complement strand
ATGTTGATGATAAAAAGGAAAGTTTCGCATAAGTATCTATTCTCATATATAAACTACACCGTATAGATAATTATTTTTACAAAAATGGGGTAATAAAAGAAAAAAGGTAATCTGAATCGCTCGGACTACCTTTTGTAACAAATGAATAGAGAATTATTTGCGAAAATGTTTTTCGGAATAATACTAGATTTTAAGGAATATACTAAATGTCAATTATAGTTTCAATATATAGATTGTTTCACTTATGCTTAACAAGCTGATACAAAGTAAAGGATAAATTTTGTATCAGGCTTTACATATTTCATCCCAATGATTACCATTTCTGTCCAAAAATCAGCTCTATAACAAGAAAAGCAGATAGTTTGGGAGATCTATCTGCTTTTTTCTTGTTTATTGTCATATTTTATCATTCGTGGTGATATACCCAGGCATCATAGAATTTCGGGTTTTCTTTCTTAAATTTCACCAGATATTCGTCAGCTTCCTGAGGAGAATCAAATGAAGCTGCATAAATACGGACTCTTTTACCTGATGCGACCACTCCAAGATTAGTAATGCCTTCCGATTCAAAATTGTTTACAAGGCGTTTCGCTTCCTCCTGGCTGCCAGCTCCGGCAATAATTATATAATAATCTCCCCCTGATTTTTGGGAAACGGCATCCTGCGTTAAAAACAAATCACTGGAAGATGCCTTAACATCAGACTCTAATTTCAAAGATGAGTTTTGCGGTTCCTCTGCATTATCATCAATTTCGACACCTTCGACCACGTCACTTGCGGCGGTCTTTTGTTCGGAAGCCACTACATTTGCAATTGACTTTTCAGTTCCCGGTAAGGTGGATGTCCAATCAGACATGAAACCGGACTTTTGCGTATCTTCTTTTACCGAAATAGGTGTAGAAGCAATAAAGAAGATTGCTATTGCGGCAGCGGCGGCACCTGCTCCCGCAAATATCTTTTTAACGATAGACTGGCGTTTTACTTTTTCTTTGTCTTTTTCAATATCTGACAGACGTTTCATATCTACCTTCGACAACCCAAAGGTATCGGGATGGAATATGGAAAGATTTTCATTAGGTAAAAAGGTCAGTCTATTATTCTTATCCAAAGATAATTTACCTAAATGTCCTATCTGTACAGGATGTTTCATACCCAGAATTATTCTCAGCCTCTTGACAGCTTCCTCTATCTTTTGGGATGCCTCATCATACGATATAGAATAGGTGGTCATATATGATTCGGCAAGTAAACCGTCGTTAGACCTTAAATCGGGGTTGAAGCCTACCGAAACTTTAGGAGGCATAATGCTGCCATTGGGCATAATGGATGCTCCTTCGTGACTAATGACAAATCCTCCGAAATCCGGAATAATTACACAGTCATGCTTCTGTATGAGATAATTAATATGAGAAATAAATTCTTTCATACTACAAATATAAGGAAAATTTAAGATTTACAATATATTTCTACCCGTTTTTAACTATAATACGTTTTATAACAGACAATTATGATCGGTTAAAGAATCCTATGCCTTCTTTCTTATACAACAGCTACGAATAGTGATATGTTTTAGATACAAAGCCGGCATTTCTTTTTGCCATCAATAACCGGAAGTTCCGGTAACCTGCTCGAAAAGGGATATCCAGCGCTGCATTATTTTCTCTGGAAGATATCTCTGTGCACTCACGCGTGCATTATCTCTCATCTCGTCCCGCAGAGCGATGTCCTGGATAAGAAATGAGATTGCTTCTGCCAATTTATCCGTGTTTTTACATTCTACGAGCAAACCATCTTCACCATGAGTAATAATTTCGCCCGGACCGACAGGACAATCAAACGATATGCAGGGCAGCCCGCAAGCCATTGCTTCCGTCAAGACCAATCCAAAACCTTCGTACAAAGAAGGCATTACATACAGCGAACTATTTATATACTCTTCTTGTATATCTTTAGTGGGCGGACGTATAGCTATCCGGTCGTGCATCGTTGCGGCAAATATCATCCGGCTCAGTTTCTCATAATACCGTCCTTCACCGAATATATCGAGTCGCCAGTCAGGATATTTCTTTGCTATTTTTATCCATGCTTCGAGAAGAAACTGGAAACCTTTATGGTATGTCAAATGTCCTACGCTGATAATCCTTTTATGTTCTCCGTTCGAAAAACGGGATGGGAAGAACGGCAGAGGGTCGGGTATTACATATATATTATGGACTTTCTTCCAGGCAATTTTAGCTTCGTGCGTAAGAACGACAAAAGCATCATACTTAGAAATATGCTTTCTTTTCCATTTATCCTCCAGGGTTTCGCAAATGCGCTTCATCGAGAACAGCGACTCCCGTTCGTTTTTAATCTTTACATAAGATTTGCTATAATGATGTTCTGCAATCTTTTTGCTTCCGTCTTTTATATCACACAAAATAGAAAACTCATGGGAATATGTCGAAATTACAATATCGGGCCTGATTCTGAGAAGTACATCATTCAGTTTCTGACGGTGAATCTTTCTTTTCTTGATTTGTCCTGCCCAACGTTCGATAGCCGACAAACGATCCAGCTCAGAATAATTGATCTGTAAGTCTATAAATTTTATATGGGGTGAGAAATCAAAAAAATTCTGTTTTGCTTTTCTGTCGGTAGTAAGTATTGTCACTTCATATCCCGCTTCTTCAGCCAGGTAATTGGCCTTAGTGCAGATACTACGTTCGATGCCCCCCGCTAGAGAAGTGTCGGTTAAACAATACACAACTTTCATAAATATTTAATTCAATCGTTTTCTTTTCTGAATGGCGTCTTTTTACCTCCTGATACCGGAAAAAGATATACCCCCCATAAAAATAGCTCCCTAATATCCTTAATACAATGAATAAGGATTTATATATCCGCAAAACAGATATTTAACAAAAGTAATAATAACTTGAAAATTATCTTGCAGTTGAACGAAAAATAATATTTTTTGAGAGACAAAAAAGCCCTCTGGAAATATTTCAGAAGGCCTTTAAATAATATAATCTGCCTGAATATTTTAATAATAAAATCAAGTTTTTCGGGTTGACAGATAGGTCAACCCCTGCCATTTCATACAAACTATAATACCTTACTCGGTTTGTTCCGCTATTTCTTTAGCCTCATAACCCAGCTTTTCGATAGCCTGCTGCAATTTTAATTTGTCGGTTTTCTGCGGATTGTACTGTACCATCACTGTTTTACTATCCAAATCTACTTTAAGATTGCTTACGCCTTTCTCAAAGGGTATATTTTTTTCTATTTTCTTCTTGCAGTTGTCGCAATGCAGAGAAACATCAAAAACTACCTCTTCCTTATTATTTTTCTTTTCTTTCTTATCCTGCGCATAGCCTCCAAGACTAAACGAAGCCAGGCATACCATCATTAAAAATAGAACTTTTGCTTTCATTTCCTTTTTAATTTATAATTATTAATTACTTACCTATATTA
>DQAM01000045.1:5034-8266 GCA_003523545.1 Dysgonomonas sp. | reverse complement strand
CTCTATTCTATTTTCATTATTGGCGGCATGTCTTTTACTCAGCTGTACTCAAAAGACAAATAATGCTTCCGGTACTTCCGCTGATTCTTGTGTGATCAGCACACCGACTCCCGAACGTCCGGCAGGACAAACAGATGTATTGCAACTTGCTGTGGATCCGATACCGAATGTGCGGATAGCCTTTATCGGTCTGGGTATGCGTGGTCCCGGTGCCGTAGGCCGTATGACCCACATCGACGGTGTGGAAATCGTAGCTCTTTGTGACGTTGTAGAGGAGAATGTTAAGAAAGTGAACGAAATGCTTGAAAAACGCGGTTTGCCGAAAGCTCAGGAATTTTACGGGGATACTGCTGTGTGGCGGCAGGTTACTGCATTACCTGATGTAGACCTGATCTATGTGGCTACAGACTGGCTGCATCATGCTAAGATAGGCATTCAGGCTTTGAAGGATGGAAAGCATGTGGCTATCGAGGTGCCTTCTGCCATGAATATGGATGAAATATGGCAGCTTATCAATCTTGCCGAGGAAAAACGCCTGCATTGTGTTCCTTTGGAAAATTGTAATTACGATATGTTCGAGCTGACTACCCTTAATATGGTTCAACAAGGATTACTGGGTGAGGTTCTTCACGGAGAAGGTGCATATATACATGGGTTACAGCCATATTGGGAGAGATATTGGAACAACTGGCGCATGGATTACAACCGCAAACACCGCGGAGATTTATATCCGACACATGGTTTAGCTCCTGTATGCCAGGCTATGAATATACATCGTGGCGATAAGATGAATTACCTGGTATCTGTAGATACTAAAGCTGTCGGTAATCCGGCATTTATAAAAGAGAAAACCGGAGAAACAGTAACTGATTTCCGCAATGGAGACCACACAAGCACATTTATAAAGACTGAAAACGGCAAAACAATCCTTATCGAGCATAATGTCACGTCTCCCCGTCCATACGACCGTATGTACCAATTGACAGGAACAAAAGGTTTCGCTAATAAATATCCTGTAGAAGGTTTTGCTTTGGACCAGGGAGAACTGGATCCCGCTCTTACAGCTAACCACGAGAACCTGACTGCACATGATTTCGTTCCGGAAGATGTACGCAAGGAGCTGATGAAAAAATACCAGCATCCGATTACAAAAGTAATGTTCAATGACAAACAAACTGTACTCGAAAAGGCTGAGGAAGTTGGAGGACACGGGGGAATGGACTTTATCATGGATTACCGTATGATTTACTGCCTGCAAAAAGGCCTTCCCATGGATATGGATGTGTATGACCTGGCAGAATGGTGCTGTTTAATCCCGTTGACTGAAATATCTTTGGATAATAATTCTGCTCCTGTTGAAATTCCTGACTTCACACGTGGCGGATGGAACAAACTGGACGGACTTAAATTTGCTCAGTAATTTTTATCTGAAATAATATAATGCCTGTATATTAAAAGGGGCTGTCCAGGAAATATTTTCTATCATTTTGTCATCCTGAGTTTAACGAAGGATCTTTATCTTAAAAATAAGATGTTTCACTACGTTCAACATGACAAAAATAAATAATAAAATATTTTTTAGACAGTCCCTTTTTTTGTTAAGTAAGTACTCGTGAAAACGTGCAGATTATTCAAAAAAGTCTACTTTGCCTGTGTCCATGTCGTATACAGCTCCTACAATCATTATTTGTTTCTGCTCTTCCATTTCTTTCAGAATCACGCTTTTCTCTCTGATTTCCTTTACCGAAAGTTCTATATTCTTGTGACAAACTTCTTCTATAAAATCCAGATTAGAAGTGTTTTGTTCGCCTTTGAAAGATTTTCTGGCTTCTTCCACAGCCGGATGTATCTTTTTCAATAATGAAGTAATATTGCCTAGTTCTACATTATCTATGGCGGATTTGATGGCTCCGCAGTGTTCATGACCTAGAACCACAATCAGTTTAGAACCCGATACTTTGCAGGCATATTCAAGACTGCCCAATATATCTTCATTGATGACATTTCCGGCTACACGGGCAACAAATATATCTCCTATACCACGGTGGAACACATCTTCTACCGGAACCCGTGAATCCAGACAGGACAGAACGACAGCTTTGGGATACTGCCCCATAGCCGAATTTCTTACCCTTTGCGTATTGTTGCGGATCGTTAGATTATCTTCCACAAATTCACGATTGCCTTCTTTGAGTATATTGAGTACATCGAGAGGACTCAGCTTAGCCTGCTCCTCGGCTGTCAGGGGTTTATTCGTCAATATATGCTCATGCTTCGAATTCGTTTCCATATCGAAATTTTTATAGTTTAATATCTTGTTTTAAGTACTATTTCTCCTAAATCTTTTATTTCATCCTGACAGGTAAAATACACACGCCCCCCTTTTGACAATACTTCCCAGGCAATATTGCTTGTAATATCATCTATTACGTCGGGCTCATCCGTTTTTTCTACCCGGCGGAACGTCCTTTCATCTTCCATTATGACCGGTTGAGAGAATTCTTCATATACGATCAGCATATTTCCGCGTCCGTCAATAGCTGCCCGATATCTATCCTGAAGGTCTGTCAAAACCAGCGAACTGCCGACGGCTTCTTTCATCTCGCTTATAGCTTCCGTCCTACGCTCCCTCGTCAGGTTTCTTATAACTACCCATGCCTGTTCTGCTAATTGATGAGGCTTCGTATTATTATGGTCGATATCAGCATAACCTACATAGATATCAGGTTTGTCGGCAACCTGGCGTAGAAGGCTGAAATTGGCTTCGGTAGAAATGACAATACAGGGTAGTCCGGTATCATTATATACTCTGACTACAGCTTTGTCTACATCGTTAAAATATTCCCGTATCTGGTCGTCCACTTTCCTAGCATCGCTTCTTTCTTCTGCATTTGTAAAGTAATTCGGATTTTCCGCAAAAGGGAAATCTTCGTTTTTTATTTCTTCCAGTATACTGTCGTTCAGGGCTTCATAAAGATGTACTCCCCCTTGCGATAACAACAATATTAGATATTCTTCGCTACGGTTATAAGCTTTGATAAGAGGACGGAGGTCGAAGGAGTCGGCGATATTTGCCCTGTCTTCGGCTACCGGCCAGGTAGTCCTGACAATTTCTTCGGTATCATTGGAAAGGAAAATATGCAGGCTTTCTGTATTGTAATTGATATCTATTTTGTCGAGCATACCTCCTATTTTTTCCAGTAAAGGTGCGACCTCTCTCTTTCCAAATTCA
>DQAM01000045.1:0-4962 GCA_003523545.1 Dysgonomonas sp. | reverse complement strand
TCCAAATTCATCGATAACTCTTTTTTCTGCTTCGTTCAAAAGATTTTTCAGTAAGATTTCATCTTTCAAACTATCGGGATGGGTACGATGTGTATTGAGTGATAAAGTAACGCTCGGGTTACTTTTTTCGTTGGCTAGTTTTGTAATTTTTTCTTTTAATGTCATGGAGGTTTATTTATTTAGTTTCTACTTACCGTTTTCCCTATTCAAGGCTTAAATTATCCTATATAAGTAAAGTTTGTATTATTAATGATTATAAGCCTAACTGATAATCTTTTGGATTGTAACATTTTAACGAAAGGTTGAGTTTCCTGTGTTAATATATTTTATAATTTGTGAAGAATTGGTGGATTGGGTTCTTATAAAAGATTAAAGTATTCAAAATCGTTTTTTAGGCAAAAAAAATCCCCGGACAAATTTTTGTCCGGGGATTTTAAAGTTAGAGTATTGTGATAAAACTACATGGTTAGTGAGCAACACCTGTCAATTCTACTGTTGCGAGAGTTACACCTATTCCAAGTATGTCAGGCAATTTAACGATAAGAGTAGCATAATGAGTCCCTTTAGCTGTCGGATTGTAGGTAACTTCTATATCGATAGGATTACCGTTTACTACAGAAGCTAAAACATCTACTACGCTAATATTATTAGCATCTATGGAAAATTGATTAGCATTCGTTCCGGCAATCTTTGCTTCTATAACGGGAGAAGTTACCCGGGAAAGAAAATCCTGATTCAGTACGCTGAATTCAACTGTTTGTGTAACCGGATGCCCGATTGCTGTGGGGAAATTCAAAGTTTCGGGATCAGGCTGTAGTACACCTGCTACAGTTTGAGCTTGGGTTGTGGTTGCTATTGTCATCGCAAACACGAGTAACATTGTTTTAAGTAAAGTTTTCATAATAATCGTTTTTTCTAGTTTGTAATTAAATTATGCACCTTGATGGTACAAATTCACATTGTTATAGTGTCTTTGTGACGCTATGGTAATATAACATTGTGAATGAATAAAAGTTTTGTGTTTATCTGCTTTAACATTCACAAAAAAGAGGCTGTCATAAAAGTAGAATTTTACTATTTTTTTAAAGTAGCTTTCTCTCCTTTATTGAGGATTGTCATCCTGACCGGCGGGAAGGATCTCTTTAGTCTAAGAGATGTTTCACTATCGTTCAACATGACAAAAGAAATTAATACATTAATAGTATAATTCTATTTTTAAGACAGCATCTTCTAAAAAGTTGGTAATGTATTTATGCCTTTTTATATAATGTCATGGCAATACCTAATTCCAAACCCCTCAACTCTGCTAAACCCCTTAGACGTCCTATACAGGAATATCCCGGATTGGTTTTTTTGTGAAGGTCGTCTATCATCTGGTGCCCGTGGTCGGGGCGGAAAGGTATAGAAATATTCCTTCTCTGCTGTATTTCCAGGAATTCCTTCATTACTCCATACATATCTACGTCACCTTCAAGATGGTTGGCTTCGTAGAAATTGCCTTCCTCATCTCTTTGTGTAGAACGCAGATGCACAAAGTTTACCCTGTCTCCCAGGCTTTTCATCATTTGGGGCAGGTCGTTATCCGGTCTTACACCGAATGAACCGGTACAGAAACACAAGCCGTTGGACTCATTGGGTACAACTTCAATCAAACGGCGGAAATCTGATTCAGTCTTAAGTACCCGTGGAAGCCCCAGTATGCTGAATGGGGGGTCGTCGGGATGTATAGCCAGTTTCGCACCAACCTCATCGGCTACAGGAGCTATTTCTTTCAAGAAGTCAATCAGATTGGAGCGGAGCTTTTCTTCATCCATTCCTTTATATCTGTCTAACTGAGCCTGAAATTCTTCGAGGGTAAAGCTTTCTTCAGCCCCGGGTAATCCGGCAATCATGTTCCTGACAAGAAGGTCTTTGTCAGACTGACTCATGGATTCGTACTTTGATTTTGCCTTGCTTATCTCATCGGGTGTATAGTCATTTTCTGCACCCGGACGTTTTAGTATGAATAGGTCGAATGCCAAGAAAGCTGCTCGTTCGAAGCGAAGAGCTTTAGAACCGTCTGCAACCGTAAATGCAAGATCGGTACGCGTCCAGTCCAGCACAGGCATGAAGTTATAGGTAATAATCATTACCCCGCATTTGGCCAGGTTCCGGATGCTTTCTTTATAATTCTCAATATATTGTTTGTAATTACCCTCCTGCGTTTTTATGTGTTCGTGTACGGGAATGCTTTCGACAACCGACCATACCAGTCCGGCATCTGCAATCTCTTTTTTTCTTTTCTCGATTTCTTCAACTGTCCATATTTCACCATTTTTGATATGGTGCAGGGCTGTCACTATTCCGGTGGCTCCCGCTTGTCTTATGTCGGCTAATGACACCGGGTCGTTCGGACCGTACCATCGCCATGTTTGTTCGCTTAATATCATAATGTCAAATATTTATCTGGTTTATTTGTGAATTGGAACTATTAAAATATAAATAGTAAATGTAGTTATCTATAAATATTTTAATAGTTAAATGTTAAATTGAAAAAGCATCAAAACCTCCGTCAATAACGAGGACGGTTCCTGTTACGAATTTGGAGGCATCGCTTACTAAATAATGTAATGAGCCTAACAATTCTTCCGGGTCTCCGAAACGTCCGTAAGGAGTATGCGCCAATATAGTTTTGGAACGGTCTGTAAATGAGCCGTCGGGGTTAAGCAGAAGATCGCGGTTTTGCTCTGTAATGAAGAAACCCGGAGCCATAGCATTTACCCGGAACTCTGATCCGAATTTAATAGCAAGTTCGCCTGCCATATATTTGGTGAAATTGGCTACGGCTGCCTTAGCGGCACTGTATCCGACAACACGTGTCAACGGGCGTAAAGCGGATTCGGAAGCTAGATTGATGATGTTTCCCGAACCGTTTTCTACCATTGATTTTGCAAAAACCATCGTGGGAATGACTGTTCCGAAAAGGTTAAGGTCAACCACTTTGCGGAAGTCGTCTATTGCCAGGTCGAATATAGTTTTATCGGGCGGAATAGTAGCTCCGGGCATATTGCCTCCCGCCGCGTTTACCAGCACGTCTATTTTGCCATAAACTTTTATGATTTCGCTTCTGTTTTGCTCCAGTATTTCTTTATTGAGAACATCGGTCATAAGGAAAATCGCATCTCCTCCAGCTTGTTTTATTTTATCTGCCAATGCATCACCTTTTTCCTGTACCCTGTCGAGTATTACAATCTTAGCTCCTTCCTTAGCTAGATATTGGGCCATGTCTGAGCCTAAAACCCCGCAACCCCCTGTAATAACGATTACTTTACCTGCGATTGAAAATAATTTGTTTTCCATGTCTTATTTATTTATTGAGATTTTTTTTAATGTCGATTTTTTGATGATGTATTTTCCTGATATTATTTTATGTGTGCGTCCACACTTTCTCATTCAAAGATAGTAAAAAGCAATTAAAATAAAATTTATAGCTGATAATTATTGTAATAATCGATATTTTCCTTGATTAAAATATCGATAGGCATAAGGTTCATTTTTGTTACGGGCTGGTTGAATAACAGGTAATTGCTGAGAAATCGTATGCCTTCATATCCCTGTGCTTCTGAGTGCTGGCCTATAAGAAATGAAATTTTATCCTGTTTCATCGCTTCCACATTCCGGGGGATAGTATCATAACCTATCAGCTTTATCTTTTGGTGTATATCTTTTGTATTCAGTTGTTCCAATAGGTACACAAATTCGTAAATGCGGGAATTGAATACTATTCCGCCCACCATACAATCGGATTCCTGAATGATATTTCTTATTTTTTCGAGGCTTTTCAAATAATCGTTCGGTCTCATATCTATTCTATGTACTTTACCACGAAAACCGTTTTTTACGAGATAATCCCTGAAACCTAGTTCCCGGTTCTGCATCTGTGTGGAGACTTCTTTATTATTGATAATCTGAGCGATCACGATATTGGAGTTTTTTCCAGTTTCGCCCAGCATTAGTTTGGCCGCTATCGTACCGCTCATAAATGAATCGGCTCCAAAATAAGCAAGGTTCTTTTGTTGTGGTATATTGGAGTCTATGTATAAATAAGGAATTTCTTTTTCGTCCAATTTATGAGACAGTTCCATTACCTGATCGCCAAATAGCGTTGCGATAAGGACTCCATCATAATCTTGCTTTTCGAGCATGTTATATACCTGGGTAAATGATTCTTTGCTGGCCTGATCGAAAAATAGATATTCTACCGAAACACCAAACTTTCTTAGTTCACTGATCGCTTTGTTTATCCCTTCACTCACCGAACTCCAATAGTCCCCTTCGGTAAAAGACGGGATTACCGCTGCCAGTGTATATTTATGTTTAGATGCCAAAAGGCGTGCAACCAAATTAGGCTCGTAATTGATCTCTTTCAGTACCTTTTCTATTTTTACTCTTTTCTCTTCGGACACTCTCCCCCTGTTATGCAAAACCCGGTCGACTGTACCTACCGATACTCCTGCGAGTTTTGCAATATCCACAATCCGGATATTTGATCTCTCTGACATAATACGATGAGTTGGTGATTTGTCGCAAATATATGTGTTTTTTTAGAAAGTCAATGTGTCCGGGCACATTATTTGGAGTTAAAATATTATCTCAAGTACATGTAATTATATAGATGTGACATTGAAAAATCAGTTAAAATGTTAATTAATATTAATATTTGAAATTTATTGTTTTATTAATAATTTGATTGTCAATGTTATAATTAAAATGCTAAACATGATAGTGTATTATTTATAGTATTATGTATTGCATAGTACTAAAATTATTTCATATATTTGTATAGCATAAAACATGGTATAGAATAATAATAATATAAAATTCAGAAATTATGAAAAAAGCGATTGATGTAAACATAGGTAAGGTCAACTTCACGATTGAAGATGATGCGTATATCCGGTTGAAATCGTACCTCACCGATTT
>DQAM01000122.1 GCA_003523545.1 Dysgonomonas sp. | reverse complement strand
TATCCACTTTTATTATTTCTTCCATAGGGTGTAGATCTGATTTCTTTTTCAAAGATATGTATTATAAATGAATGATATACACCCTAAAAACCAGAAACAGTAATAATGGTATAACTATCCGTAATATGTATACAGACCTATTGGCTCTTACCGTGTATTTTTGTAAAATAAAGTTAGAATTATTATATTCAATAAATAAAAAAACTTATGAAAAAGTTAGTAATAATTCCCCTTATGCTGTTACTGGCAATGACGGTAACAGCTTGCGACGGAGATTCACCCGGGACAGACTTGCCCGATACCGAACAGCCCGGCAACAATGGTGAGGATGAAAACTCCGGCAATAATAACCCCGAAAACAATTCACGTATGATAAATATCAAAGTTGGCGATAAAACAATTACCGCCAAAATGGAAGACAATGTAGCAGCCCGCGATTTCCTGTCGCGGCTTCCTCTCGAAGTAACATTAAACGATTACGCCTCAGCCGAGAAGATATTTTACCCTTCTCCCGCCCTCGACATAAGCGGTGCGCCAAGAGGATTCAGCAATCCTCAACCCGGCGATATAACCATATACGCGCCTTGGGGCAATATAGCCATATTCTATAAAAACTTTTCGAGCAACAACTCCCTTATCAGAATAGGACATATAGAGGGTTCGGGTATTGATGCCCTTAACGTTTCCGGCGATGTGATAGTACGGTTTGAACAGCATGCCGATTAAAAGAATTTTAATAAATAACTCACTGCCAATAATAAAAATAAAGATGAAAAAGAAAAAAATAATAACCCTCTTTTTTGCTTCGATGATCATCATCACCGGATGCACCAATCAGGGTAAACAGGAACAAAATCAAAAAACAGTAGATATGAATACAGAAGTACCAGAAATCAGCGATTTCTCCATAGGCGAAGAAAACACCGCTTACGCACAATATTTCTCAGGCAAATCATGGCTTGCCTCGCTTACTAAAATGAGTGAGCTAAACGTACCCATGTCAAACGTCACCTTCGAACCCGGCTGCCGCAACAATTGGCACAGCCATACAGGCGGACAAATACTTGTAGCCGTTGGTGGCATAGGCTATTATCAGGAAAGAGGAAAAGCAGCCGTGCGTATGGAGCCCGGTGATGTTATCGAAATTGCTCCCAATATTGAGCACTGGCATGGAGCCGCACCCAATAGCTGGTTCTCTCATCTGGCTATCGCCTGCAATCCGCAGACCAACGAAAATATATGGCTGGAACCAGTTTCGGATGAGGATTATACGGTAGCAGTTAAATGAAATATTCAAATAACAGAATAGTCATGAAAAGAGAAATCAATAAAATAAACCGGATAGCCATAGCGGTTTTCACCGTTATACTATCTTTTAACATCAACCTGGTAAATGCCCAAAACATGGATAACAGTTTAAGCCCCAAACAACAAAAGATAGTGACCATCGCTGCCAATACCGCAACAGGTAACCTCGATATACTGAAAACAGAATTAAACGCCGGACTCGATGCCGGACTGACCGTAAACCAGATTAAAGAAATACTCGTCCAGATGTATGCCTACGCTGGATTTCCCCGAAGCCTGCAAGGTATCAATACTTTTATGTCGGTAATAGAAGACCGCAAAACCAAAGGAATAAACGACCCTGAAGGCCCGGAAGCATCACCAATTACCGATACAAGGGACAAATACACACGCGGACGTGAAGTATTGGAAAAACTGACGCTTACCGACCAGAAAAACATCTCGGGTGCCAATGCCTTTGCACCTGCCATAGATGCTTATCTCAAAGAACATCTCTTTGCAGATATCTTCGAACGCGATGTATTGACTTATCTGGAACGTGAACTGGCAACAATCTCAGCCCTGGCAGCCATGACCGGAGTAGACCCCATGCTGCAATCGCATCTGAATATAGGAATGAACGTGGGATTGACAGAATCCCAACTCAGGCAAATGGCTTCAATTATTACTTCTTCCATAAACAAGCAACAGGGTGATAATGTCTCTCTGATACTTGATAAAGTAGTTAGAGGAAGATGTTAAAGAAAGTATTTTCATTTTTCATTGCTGCAGTGGTGTTTATGGTAGTCTTTTCAAACTGTTCATCAAAGCCTGACAATAAAAATAAAGAACCCTATATGAACGAAACATCCATCCCGGCAGAAAATAATAAAGTGCGCCTGTCTATGATTACAGTAGATTCCACCCGGTTGGACGAATACAACACTTTTCTGAAAGAAGAGATTGAAGCCTCGATGTGGCTCGAACCGGGAGTGCTTACCCTGTATGCCGTTTCAGAAAAAGATAATCCAAATAAAATGGTGATTCTCGAAATATATGCTGATGAAGAGGCTTATCAAAAGCATATCAAAACTTCTCATTTCCTCAAATACAAGAAAGGCACACTGGATATGGTGCAGTCATTGGAACTGATTGATACCACGCCTCTCATACCGGGATTGAAGATAAAGTAATAACTTAAAATGGATAGAAGAAAGTTTATAAAATCTGTAGCAGGTTTTGCCTTATTGGCAGCAGAAGTCGCAACGTGAATATCCCGCGTATGTGCCGGAGGTTCCTCGACGTCTTCTGAAATCAAATCTTTATAACGATAGAATGTCTCATAACTATATCCTCACTACCTACATGATCGTGATACGTTTCCAAATTCTTCGGCTAAATTCAATAAACCTAAACGATTTTTAATGACTTTTGTTTCTAAACTCATTTTTAGGAGTTTTAAGGGTTAAACTTGTTTTTGTTGTTTGTAATATGAATTTAACTTGTTTGACCTTTGAACTGTCACATGAGATTGATACTATTTCAGTTTATAGGTCAAAATCATTCTCTCTATAATTTTCTCTAATAAACAATTACGAACAATACCACAAGAACTTAGTTAATTATCCGGGGAGTGCTAATCGGTAAAACTATGATATTGGTGGTTTACTGATTATTTTACGAATTATCCACTTTCGAAACATAGATGACTCATAGGTGTTGATTCTGAAAGATAAAGCTACAATCATTTCCAAATCACAAGTTTCGGGGATAAGTATATTCCCATATAACCTAACTTCACAATCGAAACTTACCTTTATTACATCAGCCCGTATAATTGCTTTGATGTTGGCATTTATAGTGGATTCATACACGCCGAATAATTTCGCCAACTCCCAACTCCGTAATCGGATATTTTTTCTTTCACCGGATTCAATAAGCTTTATTAAACCGGGAACTGTTATTTCTTCTTTCATAGCATGGATTTGTTTCTTTTTCCCACTTTCCCTATGTTCCTGAAATCGGAATCAGGTCTGTTCGTTTCTACCTGATATTTGTCTCCGATTCTATCCGTTAGTGCAGCCATATCACGACTGATCTTTTCATTGGTAATCTTGGCGTATATTTGGGTAGTATGAATATTGCTGTGTCCCAACATTTGGGAAACAGTTTCAATGGGTACTCCCTGTGACAGGCAAACTGTGGTAGCCATTGTGTGCCGGGCCATATGTGACGAGATCCACTTCGTGATTCCGGCTTGTTTGCCGATACGCCTTAATGTGCGGTTCATATTTTCCGCATTGCTCGGAACCGGAAAAATAAATTTGTTTTTTGCTACCAGACGGTACTGCTCAATAAGCTGTTTTGCCACAGGTAACAATTTAACATAAAATGTCGTTCCTGTTTTCTTCCGTTTAGCAATCAGCCACATTTCGCCGTCAAAAGACTTTTGTATATCATCAAAGGTAAGTTTCTTTACATCGGCATACGCAAGACCGGTAAAAGCCTGAAAAATGAAAATATCCCGAATCTGTCGTTGTTTGTATCGTCTTAACTCTACCGTCATAAATCGTTGTAGTTCATCTTCGGTCAAATAACCTCTGTCCCGGGTTTGTGCTTTGAAACGGTCTGAACC
>DQAM01000046.1:9001-10674 GCA_003523545.1 Dysgonomonas sp. | reverse complement strand
TTGCGGATATGCTCGAAACTTATATTTCTAATACGGGCATAAAAACGAACCGGAAAGGAAATAATATATGGATACTATCTCCCGGATTTTCGGACTCGAAACCCACCATATTGCTCAATTCCCATATCGACACGGTAAAACCCGTTTCGGGTTGGACAAAAGAACCGTTTTTACCGGTATTGCAAGACGAAAAGCTATACGGATTAGGCAGTAATGACGCCGGAGCAAGCGTGGTAAGCCTTTTACATGCCTTTTATCTTTTAACCCAAAAGAAGCAGGACTATAATTTAGTATTCCTGGCCTCGTGCGAAGAGGAAATATCCGGAAAAAACGGGATTGAATCAGTGTTAAGGGACATTCCTCAACCCGGATTTGCCATAGTGGGCGAACCCACAGAAATGCATCCCGCCGTAGCCGAAAAGGGTCTTATGGTATTGGACTGCGTATCGAAAGGGCAATCGGGCCATGCCGCACGTAACGAAGGTGTAAACGCCATTTATAAGGCCGTCAAAGATATAGAATGGTTCAGAGAATACCGTTTTGCTGATGAAAGCGACCTGCTGGGCCCGGTAAAAATGACGGTAACCATGATCAATGCAGGCACACAGCACAATGTGATTCCCGACAAATGCTCTTTTGTAGTGGATGTAAGAAGCAATGAACTGTATTCCAACGAACAATTGTATGAAATAATCCAAAAGCATGCCGATTGTGAAGTCACTCCCCGCTCTTTCAGGCTCAATTCTTCAAAAATTGCTTTGGAGAACCCGTTCGTACAAAGAGCAGTAACCATCGGAAGAAAACCGTTCGGCTCTCCTACACTTTCCGATCAGGCTTTAATGCCTTTTCCTTCCGTAAAGATGGGACCGGGAAATTCGGCACGCTCACATACGGCAGACGAATATATCTGTCTGCATGAAATAAGGGAAGCTATCGAATTTTACTATAAACTTCTGGACGGTTTAAGAATTAGTTGAGCTTTCCTCCCATAATAAATAGGCAAGGAATTTATGTATTATTTTTTAGTATTCATTTTTTTAATTGCTTTTTTTAGCTTTCGATATTTCAGAGAAGAAAAATTGAATACGGATTATAAAAGTGAAAAAGCTGAAGAAACGGATAATATTATTTTAGAAATAAAGAATATCAGATCAGTACAGAATAGAATAAGTCGTTTTTGGGAGTGCAAAGTCGATCTGTTTTTGACAAATGACAGACTTTATATCAATACCTATCCATCACATATACGTAAAACGTATCCTCCACATCCTTTAATTTTAACTCGAGAAGAATTAGAAAAACGCAGAAAATGTCAATTACTGCAAATAAAAATGGATCAATACGGTTGCAGCTTATTTTTTACCTTCATGGGTTCTTCTATATTTATTCCTGATGAAATACGGATATATGATCTGACATGGGAGCAAAAACAATTGATTTCTGATGTTCTGAAAATTTCGGAAGGCAAAGACGGATTACACGTTTATTATCTGGAGAAATTATCCGAATAGTTACAACCATTCCTAAATGCAAAATATTAATTCCTTATCATGAATTTAGAAATTCGTCTCTTTCTTCCGTTTTCTTAATCAGTTCGTCTATTGTATCTCCTGTCTGATGGACAGTTACCAACGGAACGGTATCTACGATTGCCGACGAAGGATCGAGGTCGA
>DQAM01000046.1:0-8911 GCA_003523545.1 Dysgonomonas sp. | reverse complement strand
GCGAAGGATCGAGGTCGAGCATACTCGTATCCGTTGTCGATATACGCTTTATCATGTTATAAAGTGAAAGGATAATACGCTGTGCTGGTTCGAGTTCGATATTTCTGAATATACGGTCGACCACGATGAAGCGGAAATCACCCCTCACCCCTTTCATCGATTCGTAGCGGGAAGATAAATTTACTTCGTTCTGTTCTGCCATCTGGTACATGATAAGGCGGACATACTTATCGGTATGAACCTCTACTTTGAAGCCCAATCGTAAATCGATACGGAAAATCTTCCCCGGTACAAATGTTTTCACCGAATAACTGAATTCATAAGGGCTGTCCGTCCTTTTAATTCTTACAAACCAATAGGTATCAGCTCTTTTAGGGAATTTATTAAAAAGTGAATAAGTAATCTTACTCTCCAGTGC
Source organism: Dysgonomonas sp. (assembly GCA_003523545.1). Taxonomy (GTDB): domain Bacteria; phylum Bacteroidota; class Bacteroidia; order Bacteroidales; family Dysgonomonadaceae; genus Dysgonomonas_A. The sequence continues at coordinate 8,493 of DQAM01000046.1, read as the reverse complement.
ATTTTTATTGTTTGCGGCCGTAATATAAATAAGATTGGTCGCAGTGCGGGGTATCTCTTTGTCCTGGCTTATCTGCTCGATTCTGTTGAGATATGACCTATCGATTTGGTCATAAGTCGTGTAATGTCTTTTGATACGGCGTCCGTTGTACCAGGAGTACATCAGCAGAAGTACAGTTCCCGCAATCAGGAGCGAAGCGAATCCGCCATGCATAAACTTCTGCATATTGGCAATGAAGAAACCGAATTCAATCACAAAGAAGAACAGTGTAACAATGACACTGAACCAAAGGGGCTTGTTCATCTTTCTAAAATAGAGAAACAAAAGAAAAGTCGTCATAAGCATGCTCAACGTTATAGACAGACCGTAAGCGGCCTCCATATTCGAAGATGACCGGAACATGAGCACCACAATGATACAAACCGCCATCAATGTGAAATTAACGGAAGGTATATACATCTGCCCTTTTATATTTGTCGGATACTTGATCTTCACATTGGGCCAGAGATTCAGGGATATGGCTTCACTGATGACCGTATAAGACCCGCTTATAAGTGCCTGGCTGGCAATGATGGCGGCCAGGGTGGCCATAGCTACTCCGCCGAAACTGAACCACTCGGGCATCATTCTGAAAAAAGGATTCACGCCTTTTTCTATGATTTCCGGATTATTTATGATCCAGGCTGCTTGTCCGAGATAGTTGATAATCAACATCGTTTTAACAAATCCCCAGGATACCCGTATATTTTTCAGACCGGTGTGCCCCAAGTCGGAATATAAGGCTTCTGCTCCTGTAGTACACATGAAAACAGCACCCAGAATATAGAGTGTATGAGGAGCTTCTATGAGAAAGCGGACAGCATAAACAGGATTAAAAGCTTTTATTACACTGAAATCGTGCACAAACTGGCTCAGTCCTACTACCCCCATCATTACAAACCAAAGTACCATATAGGAACCGAAGTATTTACCGAGCGAACCGGTGCCTAAAGGCTGTATAAGAAAAATTCCCGCAATGATTGCAATAGTCGCAGGTACAATAGGTATCTCAGGAACAAGGTGGTTGAGTCCTTCCATCGAAGTGATAACAGTAATCGCCGGAGTGATAACACCGTCGGCAAGTAAGGTCGCCGCCCCTATAGCAGCTATAAAATAAGCCCATTTGTATTTCTGCCTGATAAGGGCGTAAAGAGCAAGAATACCCCCTTCTCCATTATTATCGGCTTTTAGGGTGAGGATAACATATTTAACGGTAGTTTGTATAGTTAAAGTCCAGATAACACACGAAACCGCTCCCAGGATATAATCGGGACGAGTCAATTGTCCATCAGGTAGATTTTCCAGAATGGACTTCATCACATACAACGGCGAGGTACCTATATCCCCGTACACTACACCGATTGCCATCAAAATTCCTAAAACCCCGAACGGCACCCTGTGCCTGCTATTTTCAGTCATAATGCATCAATAAAATCCGCCAAATGTAGTGCTGATTCTTTTACCAACGGCATATATTAAGTTAACAATACAAAAAGAAAAGAAACGATTATTACCAGCAAATCCGGCTACTAAGCCAGAGGATTAAGACCAGTCATTTACCAGATTACATATTCTTATTACTGTATTTTCACTCATTGCCGTATTCAATGGCAGGCTCAACACTTCACTATGAATTTTTTCTGTAACAGGAAAAGAAAGTTTGTTCCATTCTTTATAAGCAAGCTGTTTATGAGGCGGAACAGGATAATGAATCTGTGTCCGGATGCCATTATCCAATAAATACTGCTGTAGTTTATCCCTTTTCTCATTCCTTATCACAAAAAGATGAAAAACATGTCCACCGTTATTTTTAACATCTGGTAAGATTATTTGTTCATTCTTTATATGTGATAAATAAAGGGATGCTAATCTGCGCCTGTAAAGATTGTCTTGATCAAGGTATTTAAGTTTTACGGAAAGAATAGCAGCCTGCATTTCGTCCAATCGGGAATTGAACCCTTTGAAATCAGCAATATACCGGGTAGACGATCCATAATTTAATAAAGCTCTGACAATGCCGGCTAATTGCTGGTCGTTAGTTGTTACTGCCCCGGCATCCCCTAAAGCTCCCAGATTCTTAGTCGGATAAAAACTGAATGCAGCGGCACCAAATAACCCGCCTGCTTTTTTGCCTTCATAAACGGCACCATGAGCCTGCGCGGCATCGTCTATTATCTTTAAATCGTATTTCTGCGCAATTCCTTTCAATTCATCTATCGGGGATAGTAATCCGTATAAATGAACCGGCATAATTGCTTTTGTTTTGGAGGTTATCTTATTCTGAATAAAAGATGGATCGATGTTGTAATTTTTTATGTCCGGTTCTACTAACACAGGTACCAGCCCGCTTTCCGAAACTGCCAGAATCGTAGCAATGTAAGTATTTGCAGGGACGATTACTTCATCTCCATCCTGCATGATACCCATTTCCTTATAAGCATATAGTATAAGCTTTAACGCATCCAGACCGCTGCCTGTGCCTACGCAATGCTTAACCCCGCAATAATCAGCGTAACTTTGCTCAAAAGACTTTACCTCTTCCCCCAGAATGTATTTCCCGGAGCGGGCAACCCAGAGCAAAGCTTCTTCGATTTCCGGTTGATACCGTGAATTTACATCTTTCAGGTCTAGAAAAGGAACCATATCGTAATGTCAGTTTACCGGTTATTATCTCTGATCAGGCTGTCTATTTTCTCTGCTAATTTACTCTTTTTATATCCATATAAAAAATAAATGGACAACCCGATAACCAACCAAATGATAAACATAAACCAGTTGGACCATCCCAACTCGGTCATCAGATAAAGATTGGTCAATATTCCCAGAACCGGAAGCAGGGAGAACCGGAACCGGTACGCCCCTACCGATAAACCAAGCCAAACAGCCCAAAATATAAGAAGCAAGGGTTTACGTACCAATATATCCGTAAAATCTGTCAAACCTATAAATACGCTAACAGCTATTACAAACAATACGGCTACAATATACTTTCCGTTAATATAGGGTACTTTGAATTTGGCTTTTTTACTATACCCTTTGTAATCGAGGAATAATATACCTGAACATACGGTTATGAAAGCAAAAAATGTACCCACGCTTGTCAAGTCCACCACAAACTGCATGTCGAGGAATAAAGAAGGTATACACACCAATACAGCAGCGATCAAAGTCGCAAAAGTAGGAGTTTTAAATTTAGGATGTACTTTACTGAAACGGGGCCAGAGCAAGCCGTCGCGGCTCATGGTCATCCAGATACGCGGCTGCCCTATCTGAAATACGAGTATAGCGCTTGTAATAGCTACAACGGCACTTATGGAAATAACGCCCGCGACAAAATTCATGTCGACTTTCTGGAAGACATACGCCAAAGGATCGTCCACTCCCAGTTCTTTGTAATTGACCATACCCGTCAATACCAGCGTAATCAGTACATACAACAGAGTACATATTCCCAGGCAGTAAAGCATCGCACGGGGCATATCCCGCTGCGGATTCTTACTTTCTTCGGCAGTAGTGGAGATAGAATCGAATCCTATAAAGGAGAAAAACACGGCGGCAACCCCGCCCATTACTCCCTGGATTCCATTCGGGGCAAACGGCGACCAGTTTTCCGGTTTTATAAAAAACATCCCGCCGAATATAACCGCTAAAATGATTCCTATTTTCAGATACACCAAAGCATTATTAACAAACCTGGATTCCTTTATGCCGACAAAAACCAATGCGCTGAGTACGGTGATAATTAATCCCGCAGGAACGTTTATTAGAACTTTTATACCCAGAAATTCAGGAGCAGTACGATACGTTTCGGCCGCCTGGATTATATTTGCAGGGAGATCGGCAGCCCCGTTCATGACTTCCTGATAAGCCCCGTAGGCACTCATATATCCTACCGAAAGATAATGCGGCCAATGCACTCCGAATCCTTCGAGCATCGTCGTAAAATATCCCGACCAGGATATGGCTATTACCATATTGGAGACGGCATATTCGAGAATCAATGCCCATCCTATCGCCCATGCCAGTAATTCGCCTAATGTGGCATAAGTGTATGTATATGCACTCCCACTGGTAGATATCATGGATGCAAACTGGGCATAACATAGTGCTGTAAACACGCAGGCAACAGCCACAAAAACAAATAACAAAGAAACGGCAGGACCGCCATTGAAAGCAGCTCTGCCTATTGTACTGAATATTCCGGCGCCGATAATTGCCGCGACACCGAATAAAGTAAGGTCTTTAACACCGAGTATACGTCTTAATCCGTAATCTTCGACATCTCCTACATGACCGCCTTTACTGATATCTTTACGCCGGAAAAGCGTTTTATAATTCATTCGATAAAATCCGATTATATATCTAGTTCATAGGTATCGTAAACGATTCCCCTTCCGCCGAAACCTTCCTTTTGAAAAATGAGCCCTTCGTTAAGGATGACTCCGTTTTTTTCAGTCGAGGTTCCGAAATCAAAATAAGGCTTCGTTACGTATATTTTTTGTATCAGGTAATTGAACAAATAATCGAGCGCCCCGCATTCCTTTCCTTCGTCCGAAGCAGATATGTATTGTACATGGGCTACTTTTCCGGTATCGAAAATGACGCATCCACCCAGTATTTTCTGCTCATTCCATACTTCGAAAAGATGTATATTGGTCGGGAATATCGATTTCAGGTATTCGATCTCGGACACCGAATGAACAGGTGCTACATTGTATTTAAGCACAAGATTGTCGGTCAGTATCTTCCAGAAAGACCTGAAACGGATTCCTTTTTTCACCGTCAGCCGGCAATCCTCCGCCCGCTGTATACCCCTGCGGCGCAGTTCGGTAAAACGGATGCGGTCTTTTTGTATGATACATGACGAAACCGACCTTCCGACCAGGCGTGCATTGTTCCTGAAAAGGGCATACAAATCTTCCTCGGCAGGAAGTTTATGATAAATGTGCGGAACTGCTTTGTAGACCAGCCGTTTGATACCTTCTTTTTTCAAATAGGATTTAAGGCTGTCGAAAATATCCAGGATCATCTTTGTAGTACACAGCGATCCCAGAATAAGCCCCCCGTAAGTCAAACCCTGATGGGAATACATGACATTATCGGCAATATTTGCCGGTAATAAAGCTATCAGCTTGTTTTTGTTGTAAAACATCAATGACGAGTCGGTAAAACGATGGGCGTGGTATTCCATGAAATCACGGTAAATAAGAAACGTCCCGTTCTTCGAATAATCTACAAAATTATCCCACTCGTCTTTTAAATCTGCATCGTATCTCTCTATTCTAATCTCCATTTGCATATATCTCCTTAAAATCTGAATATTTACGAATATAATCTTCTTCTTTGTATGTTTCCGATGCCAGGATCAGGCTTATCGCCCCCGACGAATAATTGGTTTCCTTGGTCCATATACCGGGAGGTACATGGACGCCCTGCATCGGGCGGTTGAGCGTAAAAATACGCTTGTTTATACCATCTTCCAGTTCGAGATCGAAACTGCCTCCCGCAGCCAGTAAGAACTGATGGCAGCGGCGGTGGGCATGCATTCCGCGGGTTTTTCCATAGGGGATATCATACACGAAAAAAATTCGTTTGACATCGAACGGAATCTCTATCGAATTGTGGATGGGAGTAAGGTTTCCCGCCCGATTCCTTACCACCGGCAATTCAATCATCGAACAATCGAATACTGTATTATGTTTTTCTTTTAACACTTTCGCATCTGTGATAACTTCTTCTTTTTCTTGTAGTTTTTGTGTGTTTCGAGATTTAATATATTGCTTGAATTCCTTGAAATTCCTGATGTATTCTTCTTCATTATACGGGCCGGACGATATAACCAGGCAGACGGAATTTGTAGCGAAGTTTTCCAGCGAACGCCACATCCCGGGCGGTATATAAAGCGCCTTATAAGCCCGGTTGAGAGTATATTTCTTTTTCTTGTTTCCATCGTTGAGAACAACGTCGAAACTACCCGACAACGCTATGATAATTTCTTCCTGATTCTTAAAAGCATGGCTTCCCCTTTTCTGCCCCCCGGGAACATCATATATCCAATACACACGGGCGATTTTAAAAGGAATCTGCCCCCCCTCTTCCATGAAAGAAAGGTTGCCGCGCGAATCTTCTTTTTTAGGAAGATCGAACATATATTCCCTGCCTGTATCTATTTTTGAAGCCATGGTTCCGGATTTAATTTTGTAGTACCTTTCCACAATTGGAAATGCAGTTGCGAACTACCCGTATCGGAATCGGTATAAACGACTCCCAACGATTGTCCCGTAGACACTTTTTGCCCCTGGCGGACAGAAACCTGCTGTATATTTCCATAAAAAGTGTAATATCCTCCGTGCCTTACAATAACGCAATTGTTATATCCCGGGAATGCCACTACCCGCGAAACTTCACCGTCGAATACTGCTCTTGCCTGAGCTCCCGACTGAGCCTGTATATCTACTCCGCTGCTGTTTGTCGTCACTTTCCATTGATTGTGGACGTGCTTACCGAAACGGCCGACGATACGGTATGCTCCGGTCACAGGCATGGGCAGCCGTCCTTTGTTAGACGCAAAATTAGACGACAGTTTTGTATTCTCCAAAGTTATTGCAGGCATAAGGGCTTCTTCCGATTTCTTAGTACCGGGTTCGGGTGTTACCGGAGCCTTTCCTTCTTTAGCCCGCTTTTCTGCCTCTTTGCGAGCCTGCTCCTGACGGGCCTTTTCCCGGCGTGCCTGTTCTTCCGCCTGACGTTTTGCCTCCCGTTCCTGACGAGCGACTTCTTCTGCTATAAGACGTTCGATCTGCGCATTGAGGTTATCAGCCTGCTTTTGTTTTTTCTGTAATATACTTTGCAGTTCAGCCTGTTTTTTATTGGCTTGAGCTATCTCTTCTTTCTGCTGTTTTTCTTCATCCTGCAATTTTAGATGCTCCTGTTTACGGTTATCCAGAAGAGCTTGTTTCTCAGCTTTGGATTTTTCCAAATCCTGCTTCTTCCTGATCAGCGTATCCTGTTTTGCCCTGATATCTACAATCTGTTGCGAACGCCAGCCTGAGTAATCTTTCAGGTACTTCATCCGCCTCATCGATTCACCCAGCGACTTTCCCGAAAGAACATACAGAAGTTTGTTTGTCTTCTGTTTTTTCAATACAACATTTTCAAGGGCTTTGGAATATGCTTTCTGTTGTGATTTCAGGTCGACTTCCAGCGCATTGATTTCCTTCTGCGTAAGAGTCTGTTGTTCGGATATAGCATCGATTTCTTTTCCCAGCAAATCGATCAGGCTTTGGCGGGAATTTATCTGTTCGGCTATAAGATTGATCCGGGTGAGTAATGTCGCAGTACTCTTTTTAGCCTGGCTCAGAAGTACGGTTGTATTTTCTATTTCTTTCAAAGCCAGCTTGCGTTTTCTTTCCAACTCTTTAATTTTACTGTTGGTTTGGGAAGAAACCGTAAAAACTGATATTAAAATTAAGATTACAACCGAGGCTATCCGCATATTTTATTTGAAGTAATTTTTCAGAATGTCTCCTACTGAGACCCTGGTATAATTTGAAGGTAACGACTTGTCGACACTCACATCTTTATCTATATCGAGATCCGCATAATTCATAACGAGAGTTATCCTCTTGCTCTGAATATCTGCACGGGCCGTCATCTTTGTCGGGTAAATATAATTGCCGTCCCGTATAAACTCGTCGTAATTCCAGTTGAGAGAATAACTGCCGTTCTCCGCCGATATGTTCGTATCGGTTATACGGTCGTTCGCATCTACCGTAAACAGATAATTCATCCCCCTTCTATCTATTGCAGCCAGATAATAATTGCCCGAATGCAGTTTGATATTGTATTTGTCCGCATCCTGAGGGGTCAGTGTCTTTTTACCGGGATAAAACAGTGCATTGGTAAACAGAGACTGTAAATTACTGTAGTTGAAAGAAATCCCTTTCTCCTTTTCCAGCTTCGCTATATTTTCGACGGCTATCCTTTTCGACATGCGGTCGATTATATATACCGAATCGGGCGTGATATTCATCCTGAAAACTTCGGTATTGATAAACGGCGCACGTAGTGACAACTGTATGATATCGTCGCGCACTATTTTCAGCTGGCTGTTGACCTTCGTGCCGGAAGTACGGCTGCCCGGAATCATCTCCAACGATACTTTTCCGCTTATCGTACGGTAATCTACCTGCGAATCGAACATATCACTCAGAAGCTGTTCCTGAGTTTTAGCCACCGCAGAACCATCCGTCACTATGAGGTTCTTAGACGATTTACAACTGGACAATAAAACTAACGACAAACAGAAAAACAGCATCTTAGCTATATTATTCTGTCCGAAAATTCGTTTATATATAGTAATATTATTCTTTGACATATTCTTTTGTTTCGATTTTTTTATCCAGAGTTGTCGAGTCGGTTTCTTTTTCTTTTGCTTTCAGCTAGTATTGCAAT
>DQAM01000032.1:1991-3349 GCA_003523545.1 Dysgonomonas sp. | reverse complement strand
GTCAAAGAAGCCGTAGAAACCATCCGCATCACCAGTGAGCTGAAAGATATTTCTAACAAAGAAAACATATCCGTTTAGTTTGAATAATTTTGGAGCAAGAGACATAATAGATATATTGCTGGTAGGCTTTGTCATGTACCAGCTTTATAACCTTGTCCGCAAGTCGGGTACTACCACTATCTTCAAAGGTATTATAGCATTCCTGATTATCTGGATACTTATATCGCATGTATTCCAGATGAGATTGATGGGGTCAATACTAGATACTTTGGTTAGTGTAGGCCTTATTGTAATTATAATTCTTTTCCAGGATGAAATAAGACGCTTCCTTATGTCCTTGGGTTCGAATAATACATTCCGGCTGATTGCAAGATTTTTCGGAGCCAAAGACCCCAAGAAAAATACAAATTTATATGTAACGCCTATAGTGCTGGCATGCATGAACATGGCAAGAACTTATACAGGCGCTCTTATCGTAATCGAAAGGGAAATGTCCCTGGGCATGTACGAACAGACGGGAGAGATTATAAATGCCGATATAACTACCCGCCTTATCGAAAATATATTCTTTAAAAACAGTCCGCTGCATGATGGAGCCATGATTATTTCTAAAGATAAAATCAAAGCGGCCGGATGTATTCTGCCCGTATCTCAAGACCCTAATATCCCAAAACAATTCGGATTACGCCATCGTGCTGGTCTGGGACTTAGTCAGGAAACCGATGCACAGGTCATTATTGTATCCGAAGAAAGAGGAAAAATATCATTCATGCAGGGAGGGCATATTTATCCTAATATAACTGCCGAGAAATTACAGGAACTCATCAATGAACCATTGATAAAAAATGAGAATACTGCTAAAAAAGAGAAGAAGCGCTGGAAGGAATAAATAAATATTAAGAATCAATCTTTTAAAACGATAAACAAACTTTATATAAACAGAAAATTATTTATTACCTTTGATACCCCGTTTTTTAATCCAACTTAAAAATGAAAAAATATATACTATTATCCCTCTCTGTTTTTTGCGCTGTATTTTTAGGTTTTTTCCTGCTTTCTAATTCAGAATCGAAACTGGAAGAAGTAAAAAACCCGAGGGTCTTATCGATGACTGCATCTGTTGATGTGCCGGAAGAAATAGAGTTTGCAGGAGAGACGACAAAGCTGGATAGGTACGACCTGTACGAAAGATATGATAGGGAAATCAACAGCTTCACCTATTTTCATTCTACAACCATGCTCCTGATAAAAAGGGCAAACAGATATTTTCCGATTATAGTACCGATTTTACAGAAGAACGGCATACCCGAAGATTTTAAATATCTGGCAGTAATAGAAAGCTCTCTGAATCCGAGGGC
>DQAM01000032.1:928-1865 GCA_003523545.1 Dysgonomonas sp. | reverse complement strand
CTGGCAGTTCATGCCGGCAACAGGCAAACAGTACGGACTCGAAATACGCGACGAAGTAGACGAACGCTATCATATCGAAAAATCGACCGAAGCAGCCTGTAAATATTTCAAGTCGGCTTATGCCAAATACGGAAACTGGAAAGATGTTGCTTTATCTTACAACGGAGGTATGGGACGCATAACCGGAGAACTTGAAAAACAATTGGTATATTCGGGCTTAGACCTCTGGCTGGTAGAAGAAACATCCCGTTATTACTTCCGCATGGCAGCTATCAAACAAGTTTTTGAGAATCCTTATAAATATGGTTTTGTTCTAAAAGCAGACCAGCTGTACAAACCCATACAGTTTAAAGAAGTAGCTGTTTCCGAAAGCATTAACGACCTGACTTCATTCGCTAAAAGAAACGGTGCGACTTATGCCCAGCTGAAAGACTTTAATTCGTGGCTAAGAGACCGGAAGCTGACTATAACGGCAAAAAATCCAAAGACATATACTATATTAATCCCTGTTCAGGAATCTCTCTACTATAAAAAAGGAGAGAGAAGAGAAGTCTATGACAGAAGGTGGGTCAGCGAACAGTAAAGATTAACCTAATAAAATATAAACCTTACGTGCCAGTTTTTTCCATAGAATCTATTGGCACATTTGTTGTAATATCATTTTGACTTATTGATATATAAATGGATCAGAGAATAGACGAAACTGAAAAAATATCCGTATACGGCGCACGTGTACACAATCTCAAAAATATAGACGTAGAAATCCCCCGCAATTCGCTCGTAGTCATTACAGGACTCAGCGGAAGCGGGAAATCGTCACTGGCATTCGATACTATTTTTGCCGAAGGACAAAGGAGATATATCGAAACGTTTTCTGCTTATGCCCGGCATTTCCTGGGAGGTATGGAACGCCCCGATGTGGACAAGATAACAGGGC
>DQAM01000032.1:0-784 GCA_003523545.1 Dysgonomonas sp. | reverse complement strand
GCTGAGCCCCGTTATTTCCATAGAGCAGAAGACCGTAAACAGAAATCCGCGTTCTACGGTAGGAACCACTACCGAAATTTATGACTTCCTGCGTCTGCTTTATGCCCGTGCAGGAGAAGCTTATTCTTATCTCACCGGGGAAAAGATGGTTAAATATACCGAAGAACAAATACTGGAACTTATCCTGTCACGTTATGTCGGTAAAAAAATATATATCCTTGCCCCCGTTGTGCGCAACCGTAAAGGCCACTACAAGGAACTTTTCGAGCAGATACGTAAAAAAGGTTATCTCAATGTACGTGTTGATGGTGAAATCCGGGAGATATTACCGGGGATGAGGGTCGACCGCTATAAAAATCACAGTATCGAAATACTGGTTGATAAACTGGCGGTTTCCAACAAATTTGCAGAACAGTTGAAAAACAGCGTCCGTACAGGGATGAAATTGGGGGACGGGCTCATTATGATACAGGAAGCCGATTCCAGCGAAGTCCGCCATTACAGCAGCCAGCTGATGTGCCCTTCGACAGGCTTGTCTTACGGCGAACCGGCTCCGCATAATTTTTCGTTCAATTCACCTTTTGGAGCATGCCCTAAATGTAAAGGCCTGGGAGTGATCAATCAGATCGATATGAACAAAATCGTTCCCAAACCGCAGCTCAGCATACATGCCGGCGGGATCGCCCCGCTGGGAAAATATAAAAACTCATTGTTTTTCTGGCAGATAGAGGCTATCTGCGAAAAATACGGTGTAACCATCAAAACACCTATTAAAGATATACCG
>DQAM01000434.1:8703-9631 GCA_003523545.1 Dysgonomonas sp. | reverse complement strand
GCAAGCAAAGAAACAATGCCCGCCTTAAATGAGAAAATAAAGAAAGACGACAAAGATCTTTTTTCTATATACCAGTAATATATTACAGGTGGATAAATTGCTAATAATATAGTTGTTACAAACTCAAATCCAAAAAGCAGGTGCTTTATAAATACGGCAATAAACAAGCCGGTAAATAGTATTTTGTTATTTATCTTATCAGGGAATTTATGCCTTCTCTCCAACAGCAACAACATTGTTAAGAATGGGATGTAATAAGTATACACAGACCACCAAAGGCTTCCTCCCATAAAAACTATCCATGGAGATATAAATAATAGGATATAGACTGTAAAGGCGCTGATGCTTCCGAAATTGCGCCAACACCAACCTACAAACAGCATCAGGCATGTTGCTAATAAAGATCCGCTGATAAGTCTTAATATCAAAATTGTTATATTTCCGTCAAAAGGAAGTATAAGATTTACCACACTGTAAAGTAACGCGCTTCCTCCACTTTGGCTTGTATAGGGATAATAATCGATAGGTATTTTCGAATCGTCCCATTTCAAGTTCCATCTGAATTGATTTTCCAAATTATGTCGGATAACTATATCTCTTGCAGTATGAGAATCGTATGATAATTGATTGTCAACAATACTGTCTGAAAATATTTCCTCTTTATTATAAACAACCCCGGGAAAACCTGCGGCAGAGAAAAGGCCGTCTTGTTCACTTTTTATGATTCTTCCTATAGTAAGAGCTTCATCAAAAGAATATAGGTTTCTCTCGGTAGAAATCCTAAAAAGATTGAATGAAATATTTAATGTCAATAAAATAAATGCAAATAATACTATTATTTTATTTATAGTCGTTTTTATATTGTTAACCCTCATCAAAGTACTCTTATAATATACAAAAATAAACAAAAAATTGCCTGCAAACTAAT
>DQAM01000434.1:0-8588 GCA_003523545.1 Dysgonomonas sp. | reverse complement strand
ATTTATTCAGCTAACAATATTTCCATGATTTGCACGGCAGCCTTAGTAACCGGAGAACCGGGTCCGAAGATGGCAGCAACTCCCGCTTTGTACAGGAAGTCATAATCCTGTGCAGGAATAACTCCTCCGGCAATCACGATAATATCTTCACGTCCAAGTTTCTTCAACTCTTCCATTACCTGAGGTATAAGAGTCTTATGACCTGCCGCAAGAGAAGATACTCCCAGAACGTTAACATCGTTTTCTACAGCCTGACGAGCAGCTTCTTCCGGAGTCTGGAACAATGGTCCCATATCTACGTCGAATCCGCAGTCTGCATATCCTGTAGCAACTACTTTAGCACCACGGTCGTGTCCGTCCTGACCCATTTTCGCAATCATAATACGGGGTTGACGACCTTCTTTCTTTGCAAATTCTTCCACAAGCTCTTTTGCTTTCTGGAATGTCGGGTCTTTTTTAGTTTCTGATGAATACACGCCTGATATTGTTCTGATTACTGCTTTATAACGGCCTACAACTACTTCGCAGGCATCTGATATTTCACCAAGAGTAGCACGAACGCGAGCCGCTTCCACCGCAAGTTCGAGTAAATTACCTTTCTTCGTTTTAACACATTCTGTAATAGCATCCAGTGCTTTCTTTACAGCTTCGTTGTCACGGTTAGCTTTCAGTTCGTTCAAGCGTTCGATTTGCTGACGGCGAACTTCTGTATTGTCCACATCGAGGATATCGATTGGGTCTTCTTTTTCTAAACGGTATTTGTTGATACCGATGATAGTCTGAGTTCCCGAGTCGATTTTAGCCTGAGTACGTGCAGCAGCTTCTTCGATACGCATCTTTGGAAGACCTGTTTCGATAGCTTTCGCCATACCGCCCAGTTTTTGTACTTCCTGAATGTGCTCCCATGCTTTGTGAACCAGTTCGTTAGTTAGTGTTTCCACATAATAAGAACCTGCCCAAGGGTCGATTTCTTTTGTAATCTGAGTTTCCTCCTGAATGTATATCTGAGTATTACGCGCAATACGTGCAGAGAAATCGGTAGGAAGTGCAATCGCTTCGTCCAAAGCATTGGTGTGGAGTGATTGAGTGTGTCCAAGTGCAGAAGCCATCGCTTCTATACAGGTACGTCCTACGTTATTGAATGGGTCTTGCTCTGTCAATGACCATCCCGAAGTCTGGGAGTGAGTACGAAGCGCTAATGATTTCGGATTTTTAGCACCGAAACTTTTTACGATTTTCGCCCATAAAAGACGTCCGGCACGCATTTTGGCAATTTCCATGAAGTGATTCATACCGATTGCCCAGAAAAACGACAGACGTGGAGCAAATGCATCTACATCGATACCTGCGTCGATACCTGCTTTCAGATATTCCATACCGTCGGCAAGCGTATAAGCCAACTCAATATCGGCTGTTGCACCTGCTTCCTGCATATGGTAACCCGAGATAGAGATAGAGTTGAATTTAGGCATCTTCTGAGATGTATATTCGAAAATATCAGCGATAATCTTCATTGAAAATTCCGGTGGATAGATATATGTGTTACGCACCATGAATTCTTTCAAAATATCATTTTGGATGGTACCGGCCATTTCTTCAAGCTTAGCACCCTGTTCTAAACCTGCATTGATATAAAATGCAAGTACAGGAAGTACAGCACCGTTCATAGTCATAGACACGGACATCTGATTCAATGGAATACCATCGAACAACACTTTCATGTCTTCAACCGAACAGATAGATACACCCGCTTTACCAACGTCGCCTACTACACGAGGGTGGTCGGCATCGTATCCACGGTGGGTAGCTAAATCGAATGCAACGGAAAGGCCTTTTTGTCCTGATGCAAGGTTACGGCGGTAGAATGCGTTAGACTCCGCAGCAGTAGAGAATCCTGCATACTGACGGATAGTCCAGGGACGCATAGCATACATGCCCGAATATGGTCCGCGAAGGAAAGGAGGTAATCCAGAAGCATAATTCAGATGCTCCATTCCTTCCAAATCTTCTTTTGTGTAAACGGATTTTACCGCGATAAGCTCAGGGGTCATCCAGTCTGCCTTAATATCATTTTCGGCAATCCATTTTGCAGCATCTGTTTGAGCAAATCCTGCATTTTTGATATCTATATTTTTAAAATCTGGTTTCATTGTTTTATATTTATTTTTTTAAACGCAAAGACGGTGAGCTCCTTTTGTCATGCTGAATAAAGTGAAGCATCCTTCATTAAAGAGATTCTTCGTTACTCTCAGAAAGACAATAATTGTTTTCTGAAACGGATATGATATTATTGATTTATTAAATTCCATATCTTAAAATTGTGTCTTTGCCTCTTAGCGTTTAAAGATATTATTGAATTCCAAGTTTAGCATTGAATGTTCTTAATGTTTCGAGTACATTGCTGCGAACATTAATGAAATGTTCGATTCCCTGAGCTTTCAATTCATCCATCGAAGCAGGAGCACCCGCAACTACGAAATGAGCTTTTCCTTGTATCAATTTGTGAGCTTCCGGCGCGTAAGCAGCGTATTCGTCGTCGCTTGAACAAAGTACGATGATATCCGCTTTCTTATCGAATGCAGCTTTCACACCTTCTTCTACTGTCTGGAAACCTAGGTTGTCGATAATTTTATATCCTGCACAACCAAAGAAGTTAGCAGAGAACTGAGAACGAGCCAGACGCATAGCCAGATTTCCGATAGTGAGCATAAATACAACGGGAGTTTTATCTGCCTTTTCAGTGGCTAAACGTAGTTTTTCGAAATCAGCTGCCAAACGTGTTGTAGGCAATGCCTGAAGTGTTCCTTCTGAATGACCTTCGCCACATCCGCAACTGCAACTACCCTCCACAATCTTGTGAGCAGCTGTTTCTGTGAAGTTCGGATATTGGTTGGTTCCCAACAGGATTTCGCGGCGTGTAGCAACCGCTTTCGAACGGTTGGCAGCAGAAGCCGCGATAGCCGATTGAACTGTTCCGGCTTTCAATGCCTCATAGAAACCTTTTTCGTCCGTTTCAAGGAATAGTTTCCAAGCTTGTTCAGCTATAGAAGAGGTAAGATTTTCTATATAATACGAACCTGCCGAAGCATCCGTTATTTTATCGAAATGGCATTCTTCTTTCAACAACAACTGTTGGTTGCGTGCAATTCTTTCAGAGAAATCATCCGAATCTTTGTAAGCTTCGTCGAAAGGAAGAACCGTTAAAGAATTGATACCTGCGATAGTTGCCGACATAGCCTCTGTCTGGCTGCGAAGCAAATTCACATGAGCATCGAAGATAGTCATATTGTAAGTAGAAGTTTCAGCATGAGCATAAATCTTAGCTGCACATCTGCATTCTCCTTCCGGAGTTTTATGAGGACATTCGTTAGGACATTTGGGATGATAAGCAGCAACAATCTCTGCCCATAACCAGCGTGCAGCACGGAACTTAGCTATTTCCATGAAATAGTTCGAACCGATACCAAAGTTGAATTTGATTTTCTTCGCTGCCAATGTAGCATCCAATCCTTTTTCAACCAATTTGCTTAGTATTTCGTTACCATTTGCCAACGCATAACCCAGTTCCTGATAAATGTAAGAACCTGCATTATTCAAACGGGTTGCGTTTACATTCAATACTCTGAAACGTGGAAGCGGAGCAGCAGCCAAAGCTATTTCAGCAGCTCTTTCCACCCATTCCGCATTGTCTACGCCTTTTTTAAGGATAGTTTTGAATGGGTCGTAATTAACCGAACCAAAGCATTGGAGAACATCTACATTTTGAGACTTGATATAATCCACAAGGATTTTCACCAATTCGAGAGAATGTTTCTGGCAAGTTGAAAAGTTCAACTCCACTGCTTCGGGACTAATTCCGTTTAAAAGCGTTTTGATGTTTTCGGCATTTACATCTTTTCCACTAATATGGAAACCTAATGATGTGATACCTTTGTTCAGAATATCCAAAGCTTTCGCATTGGCTGCTTTGAAATCAACAACATCGATGTCCTGACGTACATACCAGTCGTTGTCTTTTTTTGTTCCCCTTACATAAGGAAATTCTCCGGGCAGTGAATCCACTGTCTTAAGACCTTCCAGATTTTCACTTCTGTAGAAAGGATTAACATTGAATCCTTCGTTTGTTTTCCAAACAAGTTTCTTCTCAAAATCAGCACCTTTCAGATCGGCGGTTATTTTCGCCATCCATTCTTCCGTTGATATGGGAGGAAAATCTGTAAAAAGCTTTTCTTTTAGATTTGCCATGGTTTTTTTAATAATGTTTTAGTATATATGTATATTGTATTCAGTTGATTCATAGTGAAAATCACGGTTGATTGCCTTCTCAAAAAATCATCTGAAAAGAGCGACACAAAGGTAAAATATTTTGTTTGGTTAATAAAGCTTTTTCTTTATAATTTAAGTCTTTTCGGGTTAAAATAAATACTTTGCATAATCGAAGAACGTGAGATTATTTCATAATTACGAAAAAGTCTTCTGTTATAATTGATGCATTAGTAAAGTAACAAAGTATTATCTTTGTGACATAAAAAAAAGAGTAAATGGAATATAGGTTAAATAAATATATCAGTGGTTCGGGATTTTGCTCCCGCCGGGAAGCTGACCGCTATATCGAAGAAGGAAAAGTTACGGTGAATGGGAAAAGGGCATCAATAGGAATGCGTGTTCTTCCGGGACAAAAAGTAAAAGTGAACGGAGAGCTTATCGTTAACGATATAGAACCTGTGTACATAGCTTTCAATAAACCTGTGGGAATTGTAAGCACTACCGACCCGCAAGAGAAAGATAATATCATCAATTTTATCAGGCACGAACAACGCATATTTCCAATAGGGCGTCTGGATAAAGATTCGCAAGGATTAATACTATTGACTAACGATGGAGATATCGTAAATAAGATATTAAGAGCAGGAAACAATCACAAAAAAGATTATTTGGTTAAGGTGAATAAGCCTATTACAAAAGATTTTCTGACTCGTATGGCGCAAGGTGTTCCTATTTTGGACAGGGTTACCCGCAGGTGCGAGATTGTTGAAATAAATCCCTATATGTTTCAGATATCTTTGATACAAGGTCTGAACAGGCAAATCAGACGCATGTGCGAGTATTTTGATTATGAAGTGCTTAAATTGGAACGTATTCAGATAATGAATATTAAACTGGGCACTCTCGGACAAGGGAACTGGAGAAACCTTACCGAATCGGAACTGGAAGGATTATTCGATATGCTTGAAGATTCGGAAAGTACAGTACAATCGAAAAAAGTGCAGAACAGCAATAAAAGTTTCAATAAGGCTCTTGAAAAATCTGATTTAAAAAAGGATTACCGAAAGGCAACCAGTGTTACAAAAAACAAGAAAGAGTCCGGTAAACCGAAACAGATTCAGGAAAGAGATTTTGAAGCATCAACTGGAAAATCCAAGCCTAAAACCAAAGGTAAGCAGGCTAGCGGATTGAGAGTTGGGAAACAAAAAGTTACAGCCAATAAACCCAAGAGAGGCACTTCCGGAACAAAGAGAAGATAAGCGGATTTATATTTCACTCAAATATATAAGGCCGAACATTTTGATTCGGCCTTACTTTTACGATATAAATCGGATATTAGAAATCTAATTTTAATTTCTCATTGCCATAAGCATCGATAACTTGAAGATTCAGATTATTTCCCCGTTTTCTTAAAATAGACAATGTAGCCGATTTTGTCCGGTTCCCCCCTCCTATTACTACTGGGTAAGTATTTTTGTCCTCTCCTACAGGGATATACTCATAACGGTGGGTATGGGCATTCAGACTGATATCAAATTTACCTTTGGCTAAAACAGATTCCCACAAAGGTTTGCAAGGATTATATCTATCCTGATTTCCTCCGAATATCGGAATATGGTGAATTAATATACGATTGTTAGCCGACTTAAATTCTTTTGAAGCTATTTCTTTTTCAAGGAAAAGTTTCTGATTGATACGGTGCTGTTCGAAATCGTTCATTCCGTAATAGACCCAATGAGTATCGGGTTTATCTTCCCCATTATCGAGGAAAACAAAACGTGCATCCCCTAAAGTGAAGGAACCGAATGAGTGTCCGCCTTTTTGGTCAAGATAATTCCACAAAAGAACGGAATATTCACCTCTGGTCTCGTGGTTTCCCCTCATGTAAATGGATGGAACTTGACTCCCTTTCAGATGTTTTGCATAATAGTTGACCGATTCTACGATATCGCTTTCTCTTTCCACATCATCAAGGCAATCGCCGTTGAAAATAACTAAATCGTAATCTATGTTTTTTACCTGCATGGCCAATGTATCGAGCATCTTGAAATTTTTGTGAATATCATTGAATACCAATACCGTAAAATCCTTTTTAGCAGGGTTCCATGTTTCGAAAGAAGAGATATCCGAATAAACTGTATCTCCGAATTCTTTGTAATACGAACGGTACTGTGTAATCTCCTGCGAAACTGCACGGTAATAGTATTTTGTTCCGGGTTGTAAATCTTCCAAGCGGATTTTATTAATTGTATTATTGGCAACCATTTCCCCCTCGATAAATGTACGCACCCTTTTCATATCTGAAGGGTCTGTACCGTATTCCACCCAGCTTCTGCAGGGGACATTCGTAATCCACATGACGGTCATTCCCGTTTCCGAAGGATTTTGCAAATAAGGTATTGTACGCATAACTTCATCCGCCTGTTTTTTAATTCTCACATCCACAAACAAAGGGCGATGGTCGGAAGCCAAGGGTTCATCCACAACTTCACGTTTAAACACCGAATACACTTGTCCTTTAGGCAGATATCCGAAAATATAATCTATAGTTTCACGAGGTTTATCAGCAGGAAAAGTAAATTGTTTCGGATTACTGAGCATCTTCCAGTTTTCGGATAAATGTTCTATGGCATCCGACTCGGGTTCGGAATTTAAATCCCCTGCAAGAAAAACAGGTTTAGTATAATCTTTTACTGCATTATTGATTATTACGATAGATGCTTCCCTATCCTCTTTTGTCAAAGACCAATGAGAACAACACATTACATATTTTTCAAATTCGACTATCAGCAAAGTTCTTTTTTCTTCTTTTCCCGGTAATGGAATATTCTTAACAGCCAAAGGTTTTTCTTTCGACAATACCCCTACCCCATATTTCCCTCCGTCATACGAAATGGCCGAACCATAAGTGGCGTACATCCCTACGTATTTGGCAAATTCATTTAGAACGTAATTTCCTTTGCTCCGGTTGGTAACGCTGTCCAATTCCTGTACAGCAATGATATCAGGATTTACTTTTCGAATAACATCGATAATGCGCTGGTAATCGGTTACATTATCTATCCCCATTCCATTCCGGACATTGTAGCTCATTATCCTGTATGTGTTTTTTTCGCGGGGGAAGGCTTCGTCAGCTTTTATGTCAAACGACGAAAATAATAAAGTAGTAATTGATGATAGTAAAAGTAACTTTTTCATGAGATGATGTGTTTTTATAAATCTGATTAAAGTTTCGACAAAGGTAGATAATTAGAATATTATTTCTTAGAATTCAAATATGATTTATATCGAGAATATGTTTTTTGTATAACTTGTTTTTTTGCATTCCAGTAATCCAATTTCGACTTGTTTTTTTGCAGACTATAAAAAAATACGGCGGTATGAAGCTTTAACATGTTAGCCTGATAAAGTAAAGCTGTTTGGTATTTACCTTTCGTCTTAAAAAAATATACAAATTTACTATACCAATGTTCTTCACGTGACCATTGCCTCATGGTTTCATTCTTGTTTTCGGCTGAAGCTCCATATGAATGCACAACTTTAGCTTCGGGAACAGACACGATATAATAACCCTTCCTCCTTACCCTGTCGCAAAGGTCTATTTCTTCATAGTACATAAAAAAATCTTTGTCAAAACCACCAACTTCGTCGAACACTTTCTTGCGGATAAAAAAATTGGCCCCCGAAAGTTCCTTCACCCTCACAGGTTTGTCCGTACGGTTTATACCGCGCTGATGGGTCTTCATATTCAGCAGTTTTTTATATTCGAGCAGTAATATATCGCTATTCCCATAGGTAGATGTAGGCTGCATATCAGGAGTATACATGGAGGCATTGCAAATGGCAACCTGTGAGTTATTCTTATCTTCAAGATAGCGGTGCAGTATATAAGGAGCATTATTGACAAGTACAGTGTCAGGATTCAGCAGATACAGATATTTTCCCCGTGCCATCGCTGCCCCTGCATTATTCCCCATCCCGAAACCGAGATTCTTCTCTAAGAACATGAAATTCACTTCAGGAAAAGCTGACACTAGATTAGCCAATGATCCTTTTTCGGAATTATTGTCGACCACAATAACTTCATAACCGATATTGTTGACTTGGTTCCTGATGGAAGCCAAACACTTTTCTAGCACTTCTTCCGTGTTGTAATTGACAATAATGATACTTATCTGAATATCCATTACGAGGCTTGTATTTCTATATATTTAGATTAAAGTATATGGTAGAAATAATTTATACTTTATTTATCACATAATTTTTATACCGTCTATAAGCTTTTTCAATAGATGAGTTTTTTGAATTCCAATAATCTAATT
>DQAM01000473.1:1838-3292 GCA_003523545.1 Dysgonomonas sp. | reverse complement strand
AATCCCTTATATAACAAAAAAAGATCCGGAACAATTTTATTCGCGGATCTTAATAGGGGGAAAACATGTAAATTTTATTATCTGAATCTACCTTCATTGTTTATGTAAAATATACATATTTGCCAAATCCCCGGTTACGCGTTTACCATCCATATCGAGTGCATATAGTACTCCGTTTCCGACCTCGTAACGTTCCGAATTATCACCGTTAAGAGTCAGGACGGTATTGTTGTCGTTCCAGGTATATTTACCCTCTTCTGTAAAGGTATTGGCATTATCGTCACCTTTTCCTTTGTATATTTCTTTCATTGTATAGCTGCCGCCCGACAACCTGAGTTCTACGTAAATGCCCTCACAATCAGCACACGGCATAACCCCGGTATACATGCCTTCGTAATTAGCCGGATCTGTCATGGTTGTCATTTCTGTTACCTGTTCACCCCTTGGCGAGTCGGTCTGCCTGTAAGCGCTATTGGTGTTGCAGCTTGACAATGCAACCATACCGAGTACAGCAATTGCAGCAGCATTCAAAATTCTTGTTTTCATATTTTTATCTTGTTCTATTGGTTTCGTGTATAACACATATACACTGCCGGCGGTTCAAAAGACAAGCTTTTTTAGTATCTTCGAAATCCAAATACAAAAAATGAAATGAATATTTACAGTGGTAAACCAGCCCTTTTTACGAAAACGGGCTTATCGATATGGACAGATCCTTACATTCAGGAGAGGATGCTCGAAGCACATCTCGATCCTTGGTCGGATGCGGCCAGCAGAAACGGGGAATCTATCGGTATTATCGTCGATTTTATAAACAAGCATATAAGCAGGCAAAGCCGTTTGCTCGATCTGGGATGCGGCCCGGGCCTTTATGCCGAAAAGCTGGCAGAAAAAGGACATATAGTTACAGGCATAGACTTCAACCGGAAAGCTATCGAATATGCTTCCGGAAGGGATAAAGGCATCACCTATATCGCAGGTGATTATATAACGGATTTTCCTGCGGGAACTTACGATGCCGTCATTATGATTTATTGCGATATGGGCACTCATTCCGACAATGACCGCGATATCCTGCTGAAAAACTGTTTCGACAGTCTTGAAAAAGGGGGCAAACTGATATTCGATGTTTTCAGCGAAAAGATTGTCCAGGAAAAGAAAGAAGAAAAGAACTGGGAATATTGTCCCGGAGAAGGATTCTGGTCGGACCGGGAATACCTGCTTCTCAGCCAGACATTCCATTATCCTGCAAACAGTGCTTTTGCTTACCAATATAACTTGATTACCGATGACCAAACCAGGCACTTTATCGTTTGGGAAAGATATTACAGCATGAATGAAATTACCGGCATTCTAAAAAAAGCAGGTTTCGGCAAAGTTGACATCGAAACAGGTATATTGCCGGACAACAATTTTACCTCCAGCAACGAAATGTTTATCGTGGCAGAGAAGTA
>DQAM01000473.1:0-1713 GCA_003523545.1 Dysgonomonas sp. | reverse complement strand
GAATTAATAATTGATAATTATAGCAGTTAAGGAGTAAAAAGTTAAGAATAAATACAAATGATATGAAAACGATAAAATACATATCTATTTTTGCGTTATGCACTGCAACGGCACTGTTTACATCATGCGGCAATACACCGGAAAGTACATCTTCCAAAAATGGAGACACCCTGTCCGTTATCCACAGCCGGAAAAGCGTCCGCTCTTTTATTAAGGACCGCCCCGTCGAAAAAGACAAGATAGAGACACTGCTCAAAGCCGCTATGGCAGCCCCTTCGGGCAGAGATACGCGTCCCTGGGAATTTGTGGTGATCGACGACAGAGAAATGCTCGACCGAATGGCAGAAGCACTGCCTACTGCCAAAACATTGGCAGACGCGCCGATGGCAATCGTTGTCTGCGGAGATACAGCCCGTTCGTTCTACTGGTATCTCGATTGTTCGGCTGCGACGCAAAATCTACTTCTGGCCGCCGAAGCTTCTGGACTGGGTGCTGTATGGACAGCCGCCTATCCTTATACGGAAAGGATGCAGATAGTTGTCGAGAACACAAATATGCCTGCACATATATTACCGCTTGCAGTAGTTCCGGTAGGCTATCCGGAGGGAGAACATACCCCAAAAGACAAATTCGACGCTTCCCGTATCCGTTATAATAAATGGTGATAAAGAAATACGGTATGAAATTATCCATACCGTATTTTTTATTAGATATCTATTTTTCCAGATTTTCTATTTCTTCGATTTCACCAACTTCAAATTTCAATAATAAGCTTAGGAGTATATCCGTTGTATTTTTCATCAATGTATCCATGCGGATTACATATAATTTTAGTATTTCCGATCTCGTATTCAATAGGCTGGTGTATATGTCCGTGTATCCAATAATCAGGTTGGTATTCCAATATGAAAGATTCCA
This sequence comes from Dysgonomonas sp., assembly GCA_003523545.1. Taxonomy (GTDB): domain Bacteria; phylum Bacteroidota; class Bacteroidia; order Bacteroidales; family Dysgonomonadaceae; genus Dysgonomonas_A. Next base: position 795 of record DQAM01000473.1, on the reverse strand, counting down.
GATTCGATGCATAAGCAGATGAAACAGCATCTTCTTTAAATTCTTCAGGAATAGATTTTATACTGGGAGCGTGATGGGTAACAACTATATTTTTATCAGTTGCAGAATCTTTGAGACTATTTTCCAACCATTTCATTGAGTTATAATGCATATTATACGTATCTATCGAACGCAATTTTGAGTAAGAGGGGTCTAAACGAATTAAACGATAATCATTCATTCGTGATTGGCACATACTTCCGTAAACCCTGGGATTTCCATATAATTCAAAATTAGTCCAAAGAGTTGCTCCATGAAAAGTTATATCATTTATAATAACCGATTTGTTTTCCAAAACATGAATGTTGGTATCTTCAGCTAATGCTTCAATTTTGTAAAGTGTTTTTGGATAACTGCCTTTGTAATATTCATGATTACCCAATATATAGATAACAGGTATATCTTTTATATTTGTTTTTAGCCACTCTATCCCTTTTATTCCCAAATTCAGATCTCCTGCAATAATAAGCAAATCAATATCATTAAAGTCTAATAATGACATTCCGAATTCTTGATGTAAGTCGCTTATTATTTGTATTTTCATTTATTTAATCAATTACTTTTTTAATACTCTGTTTAATTCATCAATGACTTTATTTATATCATTGGATTAAATTCAGTTTGTCATTTATATAAAAAATTGACAGTTATATAGTTATAAAATATCTATTCTCATTTGTTTTTTATTGATTGTTTATTTAACGCTTTAAACAATTCATCACTTTTATTTTGGTCATTAGTATATATACCCAAACA
>DQAM01000537.1 GCA_003523545.1 Dysgonomonas sp. | reverse complement strand
TTCCTCATTTAGCAATAAAGAATGATACGAATTTGCCTTTTCAACTGCCTTTTTAAATCTTGCTTGTTCAATCGGCTTTACAAGATAATCCAATGCATCAACCTCATAACTATCCAACGCATATTCAGAATAAGCAGTAATAAATATAACAAGCGTTTCTTTCGGGATAGTACGAGCAAATTCAAGCCCGTTAATGCCGGGCATCTCTATGTCAAGAAAAACCAAATCAACGGAATTATTCTTAATAAAATCCGAAGCAGAATCCGCAGAATCAAAACTTCCCATAAGATTTAATTCCGGGAATTTATTTATTAAAACTTCCAATCCCTCACGAGCAATAGGCTCATCATCTACGATTATACATTTCATATCTTTAAGTATAAATTGACTATATATTTTTCCTCTAAATCAATAATGTCTAACCTGTAAGCACTGCCATACAATAAATCGAGCCTGCGCTTTATGTTTTTTAATCCGAGTCCACCCGTTTTTTGTTTCACTGGCATAGCCGGCTTGGTATTCTCGCAAAGGAAGTGTAAGCAATTCTCTTCTTTAGAAAAGGAGATTGTGATTATAGATTCTCCTTTTGTTGTTAAACTATGCTTTACAGCATTTTCGACAAAAGGAATGAACAACATAGGAGGTACTTCAATGTTAGAAAGACTATCATCTGTTTTTATGGAGTAGATAAATCTATTTCTCCGTGTCTTTTCCAGTTCTAAATAGTCAGATAAAAATGCTATATCATTCGTCAAACAGATTTTCTCGTTAGGAGTATCTGTCAGTTGGTAACGCAATAAATCTTCCAGTTTTGTAATGATGCTATATGCAGATTCCGGATCATTTTCAACTTTTATATTTGCATTGTTTATTGTATTGAAAAGGAAATGTGGATTTATCTGGCTCTTAAGCTGTTTTAACTCGGCTTCGACCGTTGATGCTTCCAATTCGTTTTTCCGTTGGTTATATTCTTTCCAACCATGAAAAAGTGAAAAAATAGAGGTCGAGATTATGACCAAGCCTATTGATATTATGTTTCCTGCAATATTTATGACCGTTGTATTTGTATTATCATCTGTCGGAAAGATGAAAAATAAATTCTGAGCAACAACGATCAGGAATAAAGATATTATTACACATAATCCAATAAATAGCAAATAATGTGTTAGTTTTCCTTTTAGTAGAAAGCGAGGCACTAATACAAACATGTTAATATATATAACACTGGCTATTGCTACAAAATAAACTATCCATCCCAATAAGCTTGAATACTCGTATCTACTAAATCCGGCATTATCGTTATATGTCATTTCAACTGTTAATATTGTTATTACAGCTAATAAAGCAATATGTCCAAAAGCCTTAATTATTTTGCTTTTCAGGTTATTAGATATTTCATTATTTATTTTTTCGAATATCATACCTCTTGTAATTCATATTGAAAAATCAACTTATATTGGCTGTTCACTTTATCCGGTAATACTTTCAAGCTATAATTCTGATTTTGTAATAACCCCAGTCTTTTAGAAATAGCCATCTGGCTATCGACATATTTAGGTACTTCATGCTCTTTCCTATTATCTGTGTATATAAAGAAGAGGGTATTATCAGTTATGCCGAACTCAATATTAATTAATATAACACCCTCTTGATCAGATAGTATTTTCAATGATTCTACTACTACTGATATTAGTAATAGCGGTGGAATGAAGCAGTTTTTTATTGTTTGGGAATGCTGTATACTAAAATCAAGATTAGAATTACATATCTTTTCAAGATTCAGATAGTCATTAAAGAACTTTATTTCAGAACTCAACAATACATTTTCCCTACTGCAATCATACAGTTGGTATCTTAATACACGGCTTAACTGTAATAAAATCCGGGAAGCATTCAGAGGATTTGTTTTAGAGTATCCTGCTGCTTTATGTAGTTTGTCTAAAAGGAACTCTGTATTGATACGACTTTTCAAGCTATCAAGTTCAGAATGTAATTGGTCGGTTTTAAGTCGTTCAACCTTTTGGATATCTATGATCCAATGTTTGTAAAAAACAATGACCGTAACACTAAAAAGATAAAGCATAAAAATAAAGAACGCAGAAAAGAAATCAACAGCAGGATAGCGTTCAGGGTGGTAAAAAGAATACTCCCCGAAAGGAATGCTGTAATATTTATGTATATGATATTCAGCCCAAATATCTCCCAATGAAAGGATAAGCACGGTTCCCAATAAGATTAAAGCGTATTCTATGTATTTTCCTTTCAATAAAAGTCTGGGTATAAACATGTAAATGTTCAGGTATATTACAGTCAAAAAGACCATTATATAAAGCAACATAATCCAATGTATGCCTATATTCTCTGTCTGCCCCTTATAGGTAATATAAAGATGATTGGCAAGAATTATCCCAACAGATACGATAAGTACGATGTGTCTAAGCCACCTGAATTTTGATTCCATCAGGAAGCTATATAATGGATTATGCAATTCTCTATTTATCATGTTTCAAACATATAATACTATTTCATTGTGTCCATAAGTTGAAAGCAAAGGGAGTCAATCTTGTCCATATCAGGGTGAAATACTGACACATTTGAAAGGATTACAATTCCATTTTTTGCATCTACATCAAGCACCATAGATGATGAATAGCCTCCGGTTCCGCCATTGTGCCAGTATAAAACCTGATTATCTCCCTTTTCTATTAGATCG
>DQAM01000436.1:406-2927 GCA_003523545.1 Dysgonomonas sp. | reverse complement strand
CCACCGGTATACACAATCTTGAAAGCCTCTGTAAGAAATCACATGACGAGAATATACACATTATTCTATCAGGGGTATTACCCAATGTCAGGGAAGCACTCGAAAATGCAGGCATGGATAAAATCGTCGGCAGGGAAAACATCTGCGACAATATAAACCTGGCTTTGAAAAGGGCGGATGAATTCCTAGCAGAAGAATCAACCTCCGAAACGGCTTAAAGATAATCTTTCCATCGGAATATATACAATCTGAATAAACCATTACTACCCTGCATTAGAAAGGTAGAGTAAATACATTTTCGGTTGATTAAGGACGCTCCGAAATAACTCTTTCTATCTCTTTTTTTAAATCTGAAGTCGTTTCTTCCAAACCACTGTTCAGCATATGAAAATTATAAATAATATAAAATTGAGGATCTGTTAGTTCATATTTTATAGCATCTTCTGTTCTTATTTTATACAATTCGTGCATAACTTCTTTTTTCGACTGCATATAAGATTCAATCTTATCCTTTAAATTTTCCAGCCCGGAATAACTTTGAGTGATATCCATCAACTGCTTCCGGTCGGTGAGTTGTTTCATGGCACCGCTGTTTATAAACATTTCGTATGCAGATTTCTTATATGTGTATGGAAATGTACTGGATGTATAAGAATCGTATTTCATAATGCTGTCGTTTACCCCCGGATACGGGTCTCTGTATTTTGCAAGCATGTGCTTTCGTTGAACAGCCAGATTATTATAATAATCTACCACCTCATCGAGTTGAACCAGATTAGAGGACAACTCTTCATATACTAGATCTAACTGCTGGTGCATGTCTCTCTGTTCGTTATAACTGCTTATACGGTCACTCGCAAACAAAGTGATAGCCACACCGATAATTACAATAGACAATTCGCGGAGGTAATTCCCCGGTTTCATTTTTCTAATCTGTTCCGAAATCTTCATATCTTATTTAAACTGTATTTGTTTTGATTCTATTTCAGGAAGCTTTTTCTTGTATTCTTCTGCATCCCACGTCATGCCGAAAATAGAAAGATATTTCTGAAAACTTCCCAATCCTACCGATGCGCGCCTTTCATCCACATTCTCCGGATCGTCGAGAGGATGCACAAAATATTCTCCCGTAGCGGCATCCATACCGATCTGGCTTCCATATATCTGCCGTCTGCCTTGTTTGAGCGCAACCCTGTCTTCCAAAAGTGCAAGGTCTGCCGGCTTCGCATTCCCCTCAGCAACTGCATCTCTCATCATGGGCAGGTACTTTTCCTGTGCTGCCTGGTCGGCATGCTGGATAACCAGAAACAGGGTGCGGTTCCCCTTTTCACCGATTACATCGGCTCCGAGCCAACCGCGTTCATCGAGAATTTTAGAAACTTTGATAAGGTTTATGGAATCTTTTTCATTTATCAGTTGCCAATGTGCTCTCATTTCATCAGAATTATGACCGTATTTTCCGGCTATTTCTTCTATCTGCGCCCTGTACTTCTGATCTTCTTCATAAATGGAATCGAGCTGCCTGACCAAAGGCTGATCCAGCTTTTCCATATTTTTATGTACAATGCCGATCAGTTCCTCCCACTTCGGATCGGTGCGAAGGGATTCCAGGTCGGTATCGTTCGACAGATGATCGAGATTGAAATACCGTCCTGTATTAACTACTTTAAAGAGGTTAAAGAATGCAGAATCTTTTTCGTTGGCTAATGCCCACGCACAGGCGGCATTATAACGGTCGGTTATGATTCCCTTCCCTCCGAGCGACTCGAATGCTTCCGAATATTTTTGTCCCGATTCCAGAAATTTACTCTCTCCATACAAATCCGCTGCTTCTTTTATCAGTTCCGGATAACTTTTTTTATCCTGTCCGAAAGAAAAGCCAACCGTAAAAAACGCTGCCAAAATAAAAACGATACTTCTTTTCATAGTTATTGAGGTATAAGTTTGACATTGGGATGTTCAGCGATAATTTCCAATATGATGTCGAAATAGGTTTTACCTGTTCCGTTTTTCAGTTGTTGTAGTTTTTCCTTAACAAAGTCTGCATTAAATTTGCCGGGTGATTTCAACTTCTCTTCATAATAAGCCTTAGTCAGTTCCGGACCTAAGTCTTTTTTATTCTGCCCGAAGTTTTTCCAGATGAGGCATATCTCTTCTTTGCCCTGTATTTCGCCGTATCCACCGTAGAACATATCGCTGAGGGCATCGAGGCTTTCGCCCAGCTTCCAGTCTACCTCCTGCATAAAGACGCGGTTTATTTCCTCATAAAAGGAGGGTATATCGTGTATCTTGTATCCGTCTATGGTAATCGTTTTCGGCATACGGCGAATAAGAATGTATATTGTCTTTTCACGGAAATTTCAAGCACAGGGTAAAAAATAAATTCATTTTGTCATTGAGTCGCCTTCGCTCCTCGAATTGAAAATCGGCAGAGTGCAACGGAGCCAACAGTTGTTTCTGAGTGTAACGAAGGATCTGAATTATTAGAGATAATATGCTTCGCTAATCGCTCAGCATGACA
>DQAM01000436.1:0-325 GCA_003523545.1 Dysgonomonas sp. | reverse complement strand
AATAATAGGAGATCAAATAAATCATTCTTTCGGGTTGACACGCAGGTTAACCCCTACCCTATTTTGCCAATTCTTACTTCTTCTCCCTCAGGATTTCCTCCAGAAGCGCCACTTTCTCCTGTTCGACCTTAATCATCCGCTCGTAAAGAGCCTGTTTTTCATTGGTCAGCTCGATAATTCTATCGACAGGATTATTATTTATAATATTGTCTCCATCAACCTTACCTACATTAGAACTACCTTCTTGAAAAGTGTTATTTTCGATAATTACGGTCAAAGGGTCTTCTTCCAATTCTCTAATCAATTCGGGGGATACATTCAGGAC
>DQAM01000238.1:1449-2551 GCA_003523545.1 Dysgonomonas sp. | reverse complement strand
ATAATCTCTTTCGAAGTCAGTTTCAATGCTGAACAATCGATCCACACAAGGTAAGTAGCTTCAAGTGGAAGTACAGATAAATGAGGCAGATGTTTTGCAAAAAATTCTTTCAGATAAGTATAATTAGCTAATAGATATCCTTTTAGCTCATCCACCCAATCTTCTCCCTCATTATAAGCGGCAATGAGTGCTTCCACGGCAAAAGCATTTATCTCACACACTTCGTTTACGTTAAGCGCTTTGTCTATTTCCTTTTTTATCTTTTCATCGGCAGCAACAATATTAGCAACCTGAATGCCTGCCAGATTGAAAGTTTTGCTCGGTGCAATACATGTAACAGAATTTTGCAGGAATTCATTGCTGATGGATGCAAAAGGAATATGCCTATATCCGGGATGTACCAGATCGCAATGTATCTCATCTGATATGACAATGACATTATTTCGTAAACATATCTCGCCGATTCGGGTAAGTTCTTCTTTCGTCCATACCCTGCTCACCGGATTATGCGGATTACACAACAACATCAGTTTCACTTTCGGGTAGGCTGCCTTTCTTTCTAAATCATCAAAATCAATGCTGTAGACACCATTCCTATACACCAGTTCGTTTTCTATCCTTTCGCACTCATCGTTACGGATAGAAGAGAAAAAACAATTGTAGACAGGAGTCTGCACCAACACCTTATCGCCGGGTTCTGTCAGGGCTTTGATTACTGCCGAAAGTGCAGGAACAACACCCGACGTAAATAATATCCAGTCTTTCTCTATTGTAAAATTATGCCTTCTCCGAAACCATGAAATGGCAGCATCTTAATATGCCTGCGGTACTTTGGTATATCCGAATACACCGTGCCGGACTCGTTGTGCAAGTGCATCTATAACAGCAGGAGCCGTACGGAAATCCATATCGGCTACCCACATCGGCAAAACATCATCATCCGCTGCCGAGTCCCATTTGTAGGAATTACTTCCCCTACGCTGTACTATTTCATCAAAATTGTATTTCATGAAGCCAAAGAATTTTCTTTAATGGTTCTGATACTGCAACCCTCGGGATCCTTACAATGTTCATCGATAATAACTTCTCCCACACTGCTGCC
>DQAM01000238.1:0-1370 GCA_003523545.1 Dysgonomonas sp. | reverse complement strand
GCAATTGATAAATCCGCTCGTCGGATTCTTGATGCTGACAACGTGGCTGTTTACTTCGGCCTCCAATGTGCTGTACTCGAAAGCAAGGTCGCAATCTTCGGCCATGGTACAGTTTTCCATAATCAGGTTCGTACAGTAACAAAGCGGTTGTGTTCCCGATATCTTGCAGTTGACTAATCTCAGGTTCTTAGAGTGCCAGCCCAGATATTCGCCGTTGAGTTCGGAATCGTAAACCGTTACGTTCTCTGTTTTCCAGAAGGCATCCTTACTATCCAGTTTGGCATTGCGGATGACTACATTCTTAGCATCCTGAAACGAGTAGTTACCTTTCAGGTAAAATCCATCGATGTCGATGTTGATACCATTCATGAAAATGTAATCGCCTCCGTATGCTTCTACATTGCGCAGTTTCATGTCCCGGCAGTTCCAAAGTGTTTCGCCAGCACTGGTGAATTTTACATTTTCAAGATAGAGACCGTCTATTTCACGGAACATCTTAGGGGCTTCTACTTTAGAGTTTATCATGCTGACATTCTTCGAATACCAGATGGCCGCACGGCTGTAAACAGTAAACAGACAATCTTCTATTAGAACATTGTCGTTGTGCCAGAATGGATATTTGCACATAAACTCGCTTTTGCAGGCTTCGACGTTTGTGCATTCTTTTATTGCAGATTCACCAGGATAAAACTTTACATTTTCGAGACGTATATTTTTAGTAGCAAATAAGGGTCTTTCTCCTTCAAAAAAGGTGTCTTTAAATATCTTTTTCATCTTCTTTTATTGTTTTGGGTTATATATATTTCCTTCATTGATCAACGAATACAAAGTTATATAAAGTGGAATAGTTCTTTTTTGTTACAAAGCTCATATTCTTTTGCTATGAGGGTCATAACACATTTTAATATTTCATCGTGCCAGTTTAAGCCATTTCCCATAAGTCAGCATACGCCAACCCCATTCCAACGGGCCGAAACGATTGTAATGCAGCCAGACATAGCTATATACAATTTGCATACCAAATACAGCCGCCGCTATAAGTTCCACATATATTAATCCTGTTTTAGCACCAAGTTCAAAACCAATTCCGTAGAAAATTATTATACCGAAAACAGATTGCATCAGGTAATTCGTTAATGCCATTCTACCGGGAGCAGCAAATATTTTAAATATACTGCCGTCTTCTCTTTTTATATAAAACAGACAGACAGCTGAAATATAAGCGAAGCTAAAAGGAACTACACTAACGGCATAAATAGCCGAATGTCCAGCTAATCCGAACGGATGTGAGTTCATTGCACTCCATGCATATAATATAGAAGTCGGAAATCCGATTATAAAACCATATTTTAATGCTTTTTTAGATCGGA
>DQAM01000006.1 GCA_003523545.1 Dysgonomonas sp. | reverse complement strand
TTTTTATAGGATTAAAATTGTTCTTTTATAGAGATTACTATCAAGAAAAATAATATGAAATTATCCATGCTTTTACCTGCTGATTTCGATAAACAGAAATGGACTCTGTCGCGTCAGATCGGTATCAAACATGTAATTACCAAAGCGTCACCTGAACTGACAGGCCTCGAAGCTCCCTATGACTTTAATACGTTAAAGATTATAAAAGAGCGTTTGGAAGAAGCAGGTTTTAACCTGTATGGATTAGAGGGCGATCAGTTTGATATGTCATCTATTAAACTGGGATTGGCAGATAGGGATGCCTGGATTGAAAAATATTGCCTTATGCTCGACAATATGGGTAAACTCGGAATTTCATTGTTATGTTTTAACTGGATGGCCGAAATAGGATGGTACCGTACATCTAGCCATATCGTTGAAAGAGGTGGAGCTTTATCCAGTGGTTTCGATTATGAATGCATAAAAGATAAACTGGTCAAAGAAGATCGCAGGATAAGTGAAGAACTGATATGGGATAATCTATACTATTTTTTAGATGCAGTACTTCCTGTTGCCGAATCAAATGGAATAAAAATGGCACTTCATCCCGATGATCCTCCAATCAGCCCATTTATGGGTATTGGACGGATATTGGCATCAGCAAATAATTTCAAGAAAATATTAAAGGACTTTAACAGCCCTAGTATGGGAGTGACTTTTTGCGTGGCCACATTTAGTTTAATGGATGAAAATATATACCAATTAGCTGCTGATTGGCTTGAAGAAAAGAAAATATTTTTTATTCACATACGAAATTTAAAGGGGAATTAATACAAATTTGAAGAAACATTTATTGACAATGGAGACATTCCAATTCCTGATTTACTGAAATTTATTAATGAGCATGGCTATAATGGGCCTGTCAGATCGGATCATGCTCCTGCAATGTATGGCGAAAAGCGCAAAGAATTTTCGGGAAGTACATCTGTCGGCTACGATATACTGGGACATATTTATTCAACCGGATATATCAAAGGAATCTGCGATTTGGAAAACATTATTTTGGAATAAAAGAAAGATGAATTATAACCTCCTAATACCAAATATATGATTCAAGTTTTACATAGGGCTTTAGACATCATGGAATATTGTTCCAAGCAACCGGAAAAAGAACATTTGCTCAATGAGATCGCAGACCACCTCGGGCTGAATCACAGTACCTGTGCTAATATACTCAAAACACTTGTCAATAGGAAATATATTGAGCAAACCGGTTGTAGAAAAGGATATAGGCTAGGTAATATGACATACCGACTGACCGAAAACTCCTTTTTCAGGGAGAGTCTAATCAGGACATCTAAACCATTTATGGTAGAATTATGTGACAAGGTAAATGAGACGGTAATTCTTGCTGTATATAATAAGCATAGCAATAAGAGGATAGTACTCCATTCCGAATACTGTGATCATGAATTGCAAGTTCGTTCCAGAAAGGACAAAGATATATTTGATACTTCAACCGGACGATTGCTTATCGCCTATTCTTCTAAAGAGGACAGACAATACATTATTCAGAATACCGGACTACCATCTCCAGCCATCTGGCCGGAAGCCACAACATACGAAAAGTTAGAATATGAGTTTGATAAAATAAGAGAAGCAGGCATAGTACTGCAAATTACAGCTTCGAGAATTGTAGGGGTTGCTGTACCCGTATTCAACAAGGATATAGTTATTGCGAGTTTGGGAATTTATCTCCCTGAAATTCGATTCATGGGCGAGCTAAGGTCCTTGATTTTCGACTATCTTGTGCATGCGGGGGAGCAATTATCAAAAAAAATCAGCGGTGGGTAATATTGATTGTTACTCAATTATAGAAGAAATATATAACTAAAATAAATAAAAATTATGTCTATCTCTGTGAATGCATTATTTAATCTGTCGGGAAAAACAGCTTTAGTAACAGGGGGCGGACAAGGTATAGGACGAGCCATCGTTTTAGCTTTAGCCGAGAATGGAGCCAATGTGATTGTCAATTATCTCAGCAATTACGTATTGGCCAGACAGACTGCAGAAGAGGCTGCCTTATTTGGCGTCAAGGTCTGGCTTTGGCCTTTCGATCTTTCCCAAAACAATATTGTAGAAGCTTATCAGAAGTTCGTATTGGAAAATGGTTGTAATGTTGATATTCTGGTAACTAATGCGTCAATGCAGATCCGTGAAAATTGGGATGAAATAAGCGATAATGATTTTGAAAAACAGATAAATGTAAATATAAGATCGACACTTCGCCTGATCGAGTCCGTTACTCCGTATATGAAAAAAAATAAATGGGGCAGAATACTTAATATTGGATCCGTACAACAAGTTCGTCCCCATAATCAAATGTGCGTATATGCCGCAACTAAGGCAGCATTAGTCAATCTTGTGAAAAATTTGGTTCCGCAGTTAGCTCCATACGGCATCACTATTAATAATCTAGCGCCGGGAACAATTCATACAGGACGCAATAACGAAGTATTAGCGGATATGGATTACAGAAAGAAAACAGAAGCCACAATCCCATTAGGTTTCATCGGGGAACCGATAGATTGTGCAGGGCTGGCCTTACTCCTATGCTCTGATGCAGGACGCTATATTACCGGCGTCGATTACCTTGTCGATGGAGGTATGGGCTTGTGTTATTAGCGAAAATAACAAAAAATATAAATTTAAATTCTAAAATAAATAATTAGCACAGATATGAGCATAAATAATTATAGAAAAGAAGTAGGGATGATGAATCTTGAAAATCTTATAAAAAGTCGCGAAACGGTATTAAATACTGAAAGATCGGA
>DQAM01000290.1:5008-11251 GCA_003523545.1 Dysgonomonas sp. | reverse complement strand
CTCCGTTCGGAAAAAAGGGTAAATGCCATTTGTGTAAACAACTCCAAGGATTTAACGAAAAAGAAAAAATAACCTCTGTATGAAATAAAACTCCCGGATTCACTTCAATCGAAAGAGATTAGAAAGCAAACTCATAATATCGACTCGGATTGGGGTATTATGCAGGGTGTGAAAAATTATTATCTGTAATCGGTCTACTTAGCGGGACCGTTGTATATAAATTAAAAAATCCGGGATAGCAGTCGTCCATTATCCCGGAATATTTTTGTTATAATCTATTTTCAGATTTATCAATAGGATGAATCCTGAACTAGTTTCTTTACAATTTCATCTATGCTTATCAGTGCAAATGTGGTAAGTACATCACCTATGGCATAAGGTAGAACAAGTGTCCGCCCGATTGCCATTGCACCGCAGGTATATAATACATTGGGTACATAGCCTATACGTTCTTCTTTGTCCGGTTCAAGTAAAGGTTCGCGCAAACGTCCGATTACCCGCCAGGGTTCATTCTTGTCCAATAGCATTGCTCCCAGGCAATAACTGCGGACAGCCCCTACACCGTGAGTAATGACCAGCCAGCCCTCCTCTATTTCGATAGGAGAACCACAGTTGCCTATCTGTATCATTTCCCATTTATAGGTAGGTTTAGCCAGTGGACGATAATCATACCAAAAGTATGGATTATCCGACATCATTATAAAAAGCGATTCATTATCCTGCCTTCCCAGCATCATATAAGCACCGTTTATACGTCTTGGGAAAAGTGCCATACCTTTATTTTTGGCGGCACTGCCGTTCAATGTAGATACCCTGAACTCATTAAAATCGTTTGTTTCGAGCATTTCGGGCATGATGGTACGTCCGTCATAAGCCGTAAAGGTGGCATAATATTTTGTCTGCCCGTCATCCTCTGTAAATTTGACGAACCGGGCATCTTCCAGACCATTGCTTTGTGAAGGCGAAGCCGGATAAATAGCCCGTTCGGAGATATCGTCGGTTGAAAATTTAAGGCTGAAATTGGATAGAGCCAGTATACGTATCTCCCGGATTGAATTATCTAGTTCGGCGGGGCTGATGGTTACGTTTTCATTCCTTATTTTGTGAAGGGCTTCTTCGAGTTGTTCCAGGCTGAAATGTTCGGGAAGATAATCGAAAGCTGTCTTGTTAAAGTCAGAAAGGATACCCAGCTCATTTGCCTTTTTTATAAAAAGTTTTTTTTCGTATTGATGAGACTTTCTTTCGGGTTCATATATAACCGGCGAATTATCGCGGAGTGAGATATTAAAATCGGCATCAATTTCACCTTCTCTAAAAATTATAGACGAAATATGTCCTTCGCCTATGGCACGGAGGCTCATTACAAACTTGGTAACACCTTCTTTATCCTGAAAAGGGTGTGGGACAATCGAAGGATTAAACAAGGCTGTTGCTTCCAATGCATATTGCTGTGTGAAATAAGCACCGATGAATTCTTTTTTTCTTTCAGACATCTCGATATTAGAAGGTATGCGGTGCCTTATATTTTCGAAATGCCTCATAAATATGGACTTCAATATCTCAGGAGGAGTATCGATACGTCCATAAATATTATTAAGGATGTTTTCTTTTTCTTTTTTCCCGATGGCGAATATGCGGAAAAGTATATGGTCTACCTGTGATGGATTTCCCGGAACAAAAGGACGTATCAGCGTTCTGTCGGATGACGGTTTTACACGTATGGGAAGTTTTTTAATATTTATCATACCACTTACTTTAATTGATTTGTATCTTGCAAATAATAGGACATCCTAACTAAAGACATCAGCCAGGATAATGTAGATTCAGCACCTTGGTTAAGGTTTACCCTGTCGGAATGAAGTCCATCCCGGCAGCCTCCTGTCGAATGATCATACAATCTGGATGAGCACGTATTTTTTCCGGTAAACCATTCAAAAGCTGTCAAGGCATATTGAGCATATTTTTCATTTTTAGTAAATTGCTTTGCCGCCAGACAAGCATCGATCATACCGTGAGCCTCGACCGGCTGCTGGTCACACACTGCTTTTCTTTCACGTGTCATCCAGCCGTCATTCCCTACAGGCATGAATATACCGTCGGCAAACTGCATTTCAATCAACCAGTCGAGCAGTTTAAGCCCTCTATCCGTTAATTCGGCTTCTTCCAGATACATGCCTGCAGTTATAAGTGCATGTGGTATACGGCTGTTGGCATAGGTGACAATGCCATCGTACCAGGGCCATTCCTCATTACTTATATCAGTATCGAAAAAAGCGGAAAGTTGTTTTGCCTTTTTTTCCAGCAGGCGGATGACTTCTTCTTCTCCATGTATACGTGCATGGCAGGTCAGTCCCAGGATAAGATAAGCCAAAGCACGGGGATGTGAAATATACTCTATGTCTTCAATCGCTTTTCTGAAAAGGTGATTGGAATGATTGTAAAAACTATCGGATTCGCTGTACGCGGCTGTATATCCGAGAGCCCATACGGCACGCCCGACGCTGTCTTCCGAGCCTTCTTCTTCCAGCCACTTTCTTTCGTAGGACATAAAATTACGGAACTTCCCTTTTTGGTAATTGTAAGCGTAATCGATGAAAGAAAGGTAAATACTGCTCAACCGGTATAGTTCATTTATATCTTCTGTATGATTCTGCAACATAACCGAAAGAATAAGTGCCCTCGAATTATCGTCGAGGCAGTAACCATGTGTCCGGTCGGGTATAGTATACCGTGTGTGCTGGAGTATTCCTGTCGAATCGGTAAGCAAACGCAGATGGTTGATATTGATAGGAGGTAGTGAAAAATCCCTTTCAGCCGGTTTTTCTATTGAATTAGGTAACGAGTTGACTTTTTTTTTAACAGGAATCGTTTTCAATAACTCCATATATTGTTTACCTATTTTAGGCCAGTAACACTGTTCTGCAAAAGTAAGAGCATTCTGGGTGATAATATTTTTTTTATCTTCATTGTCAAGAAGGTAAAGTACGTTTTCTGTAAGTTGTTCAGAATCATTAAAGTCAAACAAAATACCCCGGTTTTCGTCCAGCATTTCTTCGGCATACCAGAAGGGAGTGGATATCACAGGTTTTCCGGCTCCCATTGCATAAATCAATGTTCCTGAGGATATCTGTTTCTGTCCCAGATAAGGGATAATATAGATTTCACATACCGTAAGGAATTCGAACAATTCTTTATTGCTTACAAAACGGTCAATAAAAAGTATATTTTTACCTAATCCCAACTCATTCACCAATTCCATGAGCGAGTGACGGTATGTTTCTCCTTCGTGCTTCAAAACGTGTGGATGTGTAGCTCCTAAAATAATATATAATAAATCCGGATGTTTCTTGACTACAGCTGGAAGCGCATTGATTACTACTTCAATAGACTTGTTTCGCGATAATAATCCGAATGTAAGCAGTACTTTCTTAGACTCGACCCCGAACCTATGTTTCAATTTGTTGACGTCATTGTCTGAAGTCTTGTGTGCGCCGTGATGTATGTGCGTACATTTTGAAGGAGGTATCCCGTAGACGTCTTCAAGAATTTGTATCCCCTTTTTTGAAATGCTTACTATCTTTTCCGATAGATTCGCAATCTCTTTAAATACATATCTTTGTCCTTCGGATGGTGTATCGAGAATGGTATGTAAAGTGGTAAAAACCGGTTTTTTGACACGTTTGAGTAGTTGGACGATATGTCTTCCGTCTTTCCCCCCGAAGATTCCGAATTCGTGTTGCAGGACGACAGCATCGAAATTACCTGCGTTGATAAAATCGGCCGCCTGCAGATAAGAACCTATTTCGTTTTGTTCTATTTCATATTTTACATCGGACGGATAATTGTATTTCCTGAGACCATCGTTCATCGCAATAATCGAAGTAGATATTCCATTACTTTTTATCCCGTCATTCAAATCATTTGTGAATGTAGCTATTCCGCACTGCCTCGGCGGAAAGTTTCCGATTATTGCTATTTTCTGCATAAGAAGTTCTAAGTTTTTAAAGTTTGTATAGTTGTTATATTTCCCCTTCTGCCGTTAAACGATAACCACTATCTTGCGGGCATTTGATACACATTGGAAATTAATCTGAAATACGAATTGTATCGTAATATATCTAATAAATAAAAAGAGGTTATATTTCATGCTTCCCCTTGTCTAAATACTTATTCTATAACGTAATTTTATCGTAAAAGTTTACTTGTCCCGGCTAATGATTTAAAAAGTCTGCTTTATGGATTAATATAGTGGAGTTTGTTATGTTGTAAGGTTTATGAGACGGTTGTTTATTCAATGTTTATTTAGATAAATATTTACGAAGATATTTTCCGGTCACGGATTGTTTATTCTTAATAATATCCTCCGGATGACCTTCAAAGATAATTCTGCCTCCATTACACCCGGCACCCGGACCTAAGTCGATGAGCCAGTCGGATTTAGAAATGATATCCAGATTGTGTTCAATAATAATAACAGTATTTCCTTCATCGGTGAGATTATCAAAAAGCTTCATCAGTTTATATGTATCAGAGCCGTGCAGTCCTGTGGTCGGCTCATCGAATACATAGATGTTTCCTTTATTGCCCAGCTCATTTGCCAGCTTTAGACGTTGGCGCTCTCCTCCTGACAAAGTATTAAGATTCTGTCCTATGGTGAGATATTCCAGTCCTACATCAGATAAACGTTTAAGAGCAGGCTGTATAGCAGTATTGTGAAAAAATTCTATGGCTTCTTCTACCGGCATGGACAATATGTCGACAATGGTTTTATCTTTTAGCTTATATAGGAGTACTTCCGGTTTATAACCGCTACCGTGGCACAAGTCGCAGGTTACTTCCACCGAATCAATAAATGCAAGATCGGTAGTTAATATGCCTGTTCCTTTACATTCGGGGCAGGCTCCTTCCGAATTATTGCTGAATAAGGATGCTTTTACTTTATTAGCTTTAGAAAATAGTCCGCGTATCATATCCATCGTTCCTGTATATGTTGCCGTATTAGACCTTCTTGAACCTCTTAATGCACTTTGGTCTATCATCACTATTTCAGGATATTTTTTTATCAAAGATTGGATTAATGAGGATTTTCCCGAACCTGCAACCCCGGTGACGGCTGTTACGACATGCATAGGTATATCGACCGACACTCGGTTGAGATTGTTGTATACAACGTCTTTTAGTGACAGATAACCTCTTGCTTTTCTAATGTTTGTTTTTATTGATTTTCGTTGGGACAGGTAACGACCTGTTTTTGTTTGTGCTTCGGTCAATCCTTTCAAATCTCCGGTATAAACAACCTCTCCTCCTTTTTGTCCGGCACCCGGACCCAGGTCGATAATATAATCGGCTATCTCGATTACATCGGGGTCGTGTTCTACGATTAATACTGTATTGCCTTTATCCCTCAATTCGATAAGCAATTTATTTAGTTTGTGCACATCCCCCGGATGCAGTCCGATACTAGGTTCGTCAAAGATATAGATGAGGTCGGTAAGACTACTTCCCAAATGGCGTATCAACTTGATACGTTGCGATTCTCCTCCCGATAATGTAGGTGTAATACGATACAGGGTAAGGTAATTTAAACCTATCAGTATGAAATTATCGAGCATGCCGTTCAAAGCATTTATGACGGGTTCATTCACATAGTCTGTCGGGATAGTTTTAATAAAATCCCGTAAGTCATCTATCTGCATATTACAGCAGTCCGCAATATCCTTCCCCTTTATTTTACAGCTTAACACTCTTTGATTTAACCGTTTGCCTTTACATAGCGGACAAGTATCTTCCATGGCAACTTCATTGAAACGTTTAGCAACTCTTCCTGTTTTTACACGTCCTTCGTTTTTAAAAAAACTACGTTCGAAACGGGGAATTATTCCTTCGTACAGAGACGTTTTAGGGAATTGGGGAGCAGGGTTTTTCAGTTTGATGTTATCAGCGTATATTAAATTGTACCATTCTTCTTCCGTATAATCTTTCAGTTTCTTATCATTATCGAATAGACCGGTATATGCATAGCGTTTCCAGCGCCATCCGCCCGGTTCGAAAGTAGGAAACTCGATAGCTCCTTCATTTAAAGATTTTTCCTTATTGATGAGTTTATCCAGATTTATTGTATTAACCACTCCCAGACCTTCGCAACAAGGGCACATTCCTTGCGGATTGTTAAATGAAAATACATTGGAATAGCCGACAAAAGGTTCTCCCGAACGCGAATAAAGCAACCGGAGCAGGGAATAG
>DQAM01000290.1:0-4900 GCA_003523545.1 Dysgonomonas sp. | reverse complement strand
TTCCAACGGTAGAGCGGGAATTCCCCTCGATTCGCTTTTGGTCTATAACGATTGCTACGGCCAGATTCTCAATCTTATCGACCTCGGGTTTCGCATATTTAGCCATCATGCGGTGCCGGATATAACTGCTGTATGTTTCACTGAGCAGACGTTGCGACTCCGTTGCAATCGTATCGAATACCAAAGATGATTTTCCCGAACCCGATATACCTGTAAAGACTGTTATTTTACCCTTTGGAATCTTAACCGAAATATCTTTAAGATTGTTTTCTTTTGCTCCCGTTACGATGATATCCTTTTGTTTCATACCCTAAATTTACCTCTGAATGGTAAAACAATCAATAAGGGAAAAATCTTTCGGATAGTGATAAATTTTTCACTATCTGAGAATTAATTCATTAAATTTGAATGTAAAAAAAATAATATCAGATGTACCAGAAAAAGAATCCGATGGACTACACCCATTGTCCTGTACGTATACCTTTAGACATATTATCCGGAAGCTGGAAAGCATGGCTGATCCTCGAAATAAGCAGGGGTGTTTCCCGTCCTGCCGATTTATACCGGGTTATCGCCATCGCTCCCAGAAGAGCATTGACAAAACAACTAACCGAATTGGAAAAGCAAGGCATCGTTGGTAAAACGGTGTATCCCGTTATTCCGATGAAGGTAGAATATCATCTGACTGAGGCCGGAAAAGAATTATTGCCGATTCTCGATCAGTTGGAAAAGTGGGGGAATAAATACCGAAGCATAGTTGTCGCAGATATCTCTACACTTGATAATAGAAATGTATGAATGTATATTATAGAATCTATCAATCAATTATGTATGTTTCCGAAATAATTAGTCTTCAGGGAACTGACTTTTTCTAGATCGAATAGTTTTATCAGCTTTACGGATAAGCTATCCATCTGTTCGCCGTATCTTTTGTTTGCGGCAAAAGCATATTTATCGGCATGGAAGATATCACCCACAACCTTCATTTTGTATTGTGGGTTTGTGTAAACCCAATACTCTATTACAGGAGCATCTTCTACTACCGCGTCTATCTCTCCATTTATCAGGGCATCGGTTAGTTCGTGCATATTGGCATATCCGATCGTAGAAATACCTCTGCTTTGCAGGTAATCCTGAGCAACAGTTTCAGATAGAACTCCTACTTGTTTTCCCGGCAGATCGGATAACGAGTGTATATCGTGAGTCAGGGCAACCGTAGTCATACTGCTGGTAATACTCGAAGTGACATACGCTACCAAACCTACCCCGGTAAGCATCCACGTTACAGCAAGTATTTTTCCTATCCAGTTGTAGTTCTTATTGTTTATGACTCCTGTTTTGATGGCGAGTATCAGCCTGTACAAACTTTCGGCAAAACCTTCGAGCCAGTTTCGGGGAAATTGGGGATCGTGCCATCGGTGTACTATTGTAAGAATTATGGTAAGTAAAACTATCAGTATTAAAATCCATGCATACGCCTGGAGATGCCCGTTGCGTCGCAATTCATTCCAGATACTCCCTTCTCCTGAAGTTTTTACCATGATACGCAATCCGGAATCGAACCACGGGAAAGAAAATTTTACCTGCTGGGCTCTTTCGTATGTTACCGAGATGTTGGATACGGCAGCGTCGATTTCACCCGAAATTACATCTTCTATCAGTTCGTGCCAGCTCGGATACTCGATATATTCGGGAACAAAACCCATCTCATTTCCTAACAACTCCCATAGGTCTATAGCCATACCGCTATAATAACCTGTGCTGTCTATCATAACAAAAGGAGCATTGAGATATACTCCGGTTTTGATTTTTCGAAGAGTAATAACATCCTGAGAATAGATATTCGGGACTATAAAAAGAAAAGAAAATAAGATGAGAAATAGCAGTTTCCGCGACATAAATGGTTTTTTGATTTTAAAACATCTTTGTTAACCGGATAGTTTATCGGGATGCTGATAAATAAAAATGCTGTTTCCAGAGAAACAGCATTTTTATGGTAAAATATTACTTCTTTAGTTTATCTGTAGCTTACTTTCCAGATTACTTTTCCTGAATCGTCGCTCACAAGAAGCGATCCGTCGGGTGTTTGTGCCACACAAACCGGCCTTCCATATACTACGCCCCTTTGTGAATCCTGAATAAATCCGGTGAGGAAATCTTCGGGAGGACCAGAAGGGCTGCCGTTATCGAAAGGAACAAATAAAACTTTGTATCCGGATAATGTCGACCTGTTCCAGGAACCATGTTGCCCAACGAACATTCCGTTTCTATATTTCGCCGGGAATTGGCTGCCTGTATAGAAAACCATACCAAGCGACGATGTATGAGAACCTAAAGCAATATCGGGAACGATAGTCTGGGAAACCAAATCCATGCGTTGTCCGCCCATACGGGGATCTACATTAGCACCAAAATAGGCATAAGGCCATCCGTAAAAGCCTCCCCTTTTTACGTGCGTAGCATAGTCGGGTACAAGTTCATCTCCTAATTCATCGCGTTCGTTTACTGCTGTCCACAAGTTTCCGGTTACCGGTTCCCAGTCCATAGGTACCGGATTGCGTAATCCCGATGCATAAATAACTTCACCGCTGCCGTCCAGATTTACCTCTAATATGACTGCCCGGCGTACTTCTTCTTCCATACCGTATTCACCGTTATTACTGGCTGAGCCCACCGAAATATATATCTTATTTTGCTGTGGGTTGGTAATTATATTGCGGGTCCAGTGGTTGTTATAACCTCCGGCAGGGAGATCGACCAGTTTTTCACCGTTGCCCATCAGGCTTGTACTGTTAGGATCGTACGGAAAACGAAGCAGAGCATCGGTATTAGCTACATAAAAATGATTACCTATTACCAGCATTCCAAAAGGCTGGTTAAGGCCTGTTTTGTAAACGAATCGCTCTTCGTATTCCCCGTCCTTATTGCGGTCGCGGAACATGATGATGCTGTTCTGGCTTCCAAAATTCTGGGATTCAGTTTTTGCTATGCCGAAACGGTCTCTTTCATCTTCATCCGGTTTTTCGGTTGCAGCGTCGGATACAAATATATCTCCGTTAGGCGCAACATAAATCCAACGGGGATTGTGGAAGCCGTCTGCGAATTTGGATACTGTAAATCCTGTCGGGGCGGTAGGCATTTGTCCGCCCGACCAACCAAGAACTTTACTGAAATTGTTGATAGATGGAGTAGCATAAGGCTCTGGAAGTTTAAGTGTATCCATGATATAAACCTGTGCCTGGCTCATGTTCAATATACTGCCTGCTGCAAATAAGATAATAGTATTCAGCAGAGTCATATAAAAATTCTTCATATATAAATAGTTTTTGATAATTGAATTTTCAATTAAAAATTGTCCGCAAAAAGATTAATAATCTGCATCCGGTGAGCTGATACGGATTAATTTATGATTCGTAAATTCTTTGATTCCTTCGTGATGAAGTTCGCGCCCGTAACCGGATTTCTTTACACCACCGAATGGTAAGTGCGCTACCGATGTTGTCACATGGTTGATATATACCATTCCCGAATCTATACGGCGCGCGACCTGTACGGCTTTTTCTTCATCTTTGCAGATAACAGTAGCGCCTAATCCGTAGCGGGTATCGTTGGCAATATGGATAGCCTCTTCCACATCTTTTACTGCATATATTGCCAAGACAGGGCCGAAGATTTCTTCCGAATAAGCACGCATTCCTGGTTTTATATCGGTAATGATTGTCGGCTCCATGAATGCTCCATCGCCTTCGATTTTCTTACCGCCGTATACCAGCTTAGCGCCTTCCTTAACGGTATCCTGCACTTGTTCAAGAATTTTTTCCATAGCGTCTACACTCATAAGCGGGCCTAACTGGGTATCTTCATCCAAAGGGTTACCTACTTTGACATTTTCATATATTGATTTTGCCTTTTCTATGACTTCGCCGGCAGCCGATTCGAGTACGATAATTCTTTTGGGAGATGTACAAACCTGTCCGGCATTGGAAAGACGTTCCATAGCAACCATTTTCACTATATCGTCCAGCCCGGTTTCATCCAGAATAATGCAAGGGTCGCTTCCTCCCAGTTCAAGAACCGATTTCTTGGCATTTTTGCCTGCTTCCGCAGCTACACTCATGCCTGCTTTTTCACTTCCGGTAAAAGTCACCCCTTTTATATATTCATTCGCGATAAGTTCGGAAGCTTTAGAACCAGATACGAAAATGTTTGTAAATACTCCTTCGGGAGCACCTGCATCTTCGAACAGCTTTTGGATAGAAAGGGCACATTGGGGTATATTACCTGCATGTTTTAATACGTATGTATTACCAGCCATAATCGCCGGCGCGGCAGAACGTATCACCTGATAATATGGAAAATTCCAAGGTTGTATGCTGAAAACCACACCGATGGGTTCATAAGCTATGAAAGCTTTACCTTCAGGGGTCTCAACGGGTTTATCTTTGAGTATATCTTTTCCGTTTTTGGCATAATAATCCAAAATCCCGATGCAAACTTCTATTTCACCTTTGGCTTCTTTGAAGATTTTTCCCATCTCGATACTGCAGAATTTAGCCAGTTCATCGGATCGTTCTTTCATCAATTGGGAAACTTTGCTTAGCAATTCTGCTCTTTCTTCAAAAGAGGTTTTTTTCCATGTTTTAAATGTCTGGTCTGCTTTTTCGAAAGCAGCTTTTACCTGTTCTTCACTCGTATAATCAAATTCTTTTTCGACTTTGTTTGTAGCCGGATTTACAGTTTTAGCCGTTTTCTTTTCCTGATTCTTTTCCATAAAATCTGTGTTTTTATTACTGAAAGTTATTAATCTGTTGTTTGTAAACACTTTAAATGATACGATGGATTGATTCTTTATTTCTTTTTCAAGAATATTAACGAAGACAACTGATTTCGGGATAATTTC
>DQAM01000015.1:8845-14575 GCA_003523545.1 Dysgonomonas sp. | reverse complement strand
TTGCAGGAAAGGCATTCCGCCATAGAAGAACAGAAAGGTAGCCAATATCAGTACTACCCAGTCCGAACCGGGAAAAGAGAACTGGAAAGGCAGTTTCAGGCCCATCATAGACGACAGCATAATGATAGGTATGGTTATTATCAGTGATACCCAAAACTTCTGCCGCAGGTTACCCATGTGCGCCATGTGCCCGCCCGCATGGTCATGGCTCTGATGGTCATGGTTTTTATGCTCCTGAAGGCTGTCTTGCGGCATTCCATGATTGTGGTCATGCATTTCATGACCGCCATTTTGTTCCGATGGTTGGTGAATATGATTATGCTCTTTGTGTTCCATAATGCTTTATTTTCTTAAAATGATTTCAATACGTTAATTTCACGCCTGCTCCCCATTTCATCTCACTGTTGTATGAAGCAGACACTCCGAACCAGGACGTTATGATATAGTTCAAGCCTATATTGTACTCCTTGTCGGTATTTCCCATCAGATTCATTCTCAACCTGTTTGTTAGCGGAATATCTTCCCGTTCCAATTGCAAACGTACTCTTCCATAAGAATTTATACGGGCCTCTGCTACTATCCGCATAGGTAAAGTGTAACGGATACCGGCAACGGCTGCAAAGCGGTTGTCTTTCTTCAATTTTTGACCGAATATATTTTTTTCAGTGGAGGAACCCCTGTGGTTTTTCCATTCTGCTCCGACAAAAGGCATCAGCCACTGCATGCGTCCGATGTATCGTCCCGCCCGTATTTCCGCTTCGTAGCCTTTATCAGAATCATATCCCAGTTGCCACTCTCCCTGAAAACTCCACCGGGTATTGAAGTATTCGGCACTGCCGGCGTTCCCGTTGAAAAGAAAATCATTCTCAGCCGTGAAATAAAACATCCTGTCTTCGTGATAAAGGTGCCTGATCGCTTTTTCGGGATGAGGTATCTGCGGATTGGGAGGCGAATCCTCGTAGCTGAAAATCCGTCCCATACCACTCATCATGTGGTAAAGGATATGGCAATGGAAGAACCAGTCTCCACGGCTTTCTTCTCCGGCATGGAACTCAATGGTATCCGTTTCTCCGGGCATGATATCCACACCGAATTTGAGGGGTGAATATTCACCGTGGCTGTTTAACACACGGAAAAAATGTCCATGCAGGTGCATCGGATGGCGCATCATGGAATTATTATAAAGCACAATGCGCAGGTTTTCGCCTTCGCGAATGAGTATCTTATCGCTTTCCGAAACGGTTTTGTTATCCAGTGTCCAAACATACCGATCCATGTTGCCGGTCAATTCGAACCTCAATTCCCGGAAAGCGCCTTCGGGCAAAGTGGTTTTATAGGGAGAACGGAGCATGTCGTAATTTAGTGTCACGGGAGCCGATGTATTATTATCATTTCCCATATCCATAGAATGACCGGAATGGGCATCGTGGCTCATTTCCTTCTCCATCTTATCAGGTGATCCCGACGGGTTACTGTGGTTACTGTGGGACATAGACGAAATCTCAGGATACATCGCTTCGTTCATATCCATTTTTTGGAGTTCCATTTTCATTCCCATATCGGTGATATCCCCATTCATTTTCATCATGTCGTTCATCATCTTCATACCGGCAAAATAATCGAGTTTCGGTAATGGCTCGATCGGGTGTTTCATCCCGTTTCCAATCCATACGGAGGTCGAGCCGCTCCGGTCTTCGGCTGTCGCCTGTAATTCTGCCGAACCATGTTCGGGAACGGTAACTATTATGTCGTAAGTTTCCGATACGGCTATTATCATCCTGTCTACCTCCACCGGAACGACATCCATCCCATCATTGGCTATAACAGTGATCCTGCCCCCTGAGTATCTGAGCCAGAAATAGGAAGAAGCTCCCCCGTTGACGATTCTTAACCGGATACGTGAACCGGGTGTTAAGTCGGGAATACTGATTTGTTCTTGTCCGTTCGCCAGAAACTTTTCATAATATACATCGCTCACATCCATAGCGTCCATACGTTTCCATTCGCTTTTCAATTTAGTACCGAAGTGGCCTTTCGTGATGGCTTCCCCGTAGCTTTGCACGCTCTTTTTCCGTATCTTAAACCAGTCGTTAGCTGTATGCAGTTTCCTGTTTACTTCCCCGGCGCCCATATCGGTCCAGTCACTCAGCAATACCGTAAATTCCGGCAGGTGGTCTTCGTGGCGGAACTTTTGATCGTTCTCCCTTTTATGGATAATCAATGCCCCATATAGCCCCATCTGTTCCTGCACACCCGTATGGGAGTGGTACCAGTATGTACCGTTTTGTACGATGGGAAATTCGTAAGTTACCGTTGTGCCGGGCATAATGGGTGCGGATGTAAGATGGGAAACCCCGTCGAACTGGTTAGGTAGTAATATACCGTGCCAATGCAACGACGTTTCTTCATTCATCAGGTTATGGATATGGATAACTGCCGTATCCCCTTCTGTAAATTGCAATGTAGGTGCGGGTATTTGCCCGTTTATAGCTAAGGTCCGTTTTTGCTTTCCCGTGAAGTTGACCGTCGTGTCGTTGACGAACAAATCATAAACGACACGTTCCTGCGCTGCCATATTGAGTATAAAAAGCTGTAACATACAGCTAATGAGTAATGTTTTTAAAATTCTCATACCAAACCTGTTATTTTATTATATAACATATCTTTAAGAGAAAAGTTTCTACTTTAAACTTTTAGATAAAAACTTACCGGGTTTAATCAATCTACCGGGTGACCGGGGAGCTATTAAGGGGTGAATGATTCACTTCTTTTAGCGTACCCCGGCCCCAGACATTTCAGATGTTAGCAATTAAGCAATCTACCGGTAAGAGGTTATTATTGCTATAAACAAAACGTTCTTTTATTTTCTGTATTTGCAGCAATCGGGCAATGCATCATATGCTGCCTGGTCAGCTTTATCCTTATCCGTATCATGTCCTGCTTTGGCAATAGCCTTGCTGATTGCATCCAGATTAGTCTGATGCGGATTGAAGTTCAGATGTAGTTCCTTCTTTTCTATATCCCACATAGCCGAAGAGACACCTTCCACACCTTTTGCAGCAGTTTCTATCCGTTCTTTACACATTTCGCACAGTCCCTGTACACCCAACATGGCATGTTCATCCTGATGATGTTCTGTGGCTGATTGAGCTGTCGGTTCCGTTTGGGCTGTATCATTACTTGATGCACTTTTTGAGTTGCACGCGCTAAAAGACAGGATACCTAATCCTAATACCATAACTAAAACATACTTTTTCATTTTACTCTGATTTTAAATTGTTAATATACTATTATTTCTATTTTCTGTATTTGCAGCAATCTGGTAATGCGTCATATACGGCTTTATCTGCTTTGTATTTGTCCGTATCATGTCCGACTTTTGCTACTGCTTTGCTGATAGCATCCACATTGGTTTTTGCCGGGTCAAAGTTTAAATGCAGTTGTTTAGACTTCTGATCCCATGAAGCAGATGTAACTCCGTTTACGCCTTTAGCGGCCTTTTCAATACGATCCTTACACATTTCGCACAGTCCCTGCACATTTATCATGGCATGTTCAGTTTTGGCAGTCATGCTTTGTTTTGAATCTCCCTGCATGGAGGACATATCGTGTCCTTCATGCCCGGTTGATGTTTCGGATTGGTTTGTACCTGATGAGCTTCCCGACATATTATGACCTTCGTGCCCTGTTACGGGACGGGATGCTTCAGCATTCATCATACTACGTTTTCCTTCGAGTTGCGCACTGGCATCAATGGTAAAGGCTCCGTTGGTCACAATCTCATCTCCTTCATTCACACCCGAAAGCACTACATACGAATCGCCGAGCGACGGGCCGAGTACAACTTCATGCAACATAAATGCCGGAGATTGTGTATTCGGTTGCTTCACATATACAATCGAACGTTTTCCAGTCCACAATACAGATGATTTTGGTATGACAACTTCATTGTTGAATTGTTTCAACGGGGCTTTGATAATGGCATTAGCATACATTTCAGGCTTTAATTGCATGCCGGAATTAGCTGTTTCCACCCGGATTTTAGCCGTACGGGTTGTTCTATCCAATATCGGATCAATAAAGGATATTCGTCCTGTAAATGTTTTGCCCGGCACAGCCTGCAAAGTAAAATCAATTTTATCCCCGACTTTCAGGAAAGGCAGATCTACTTCATAGGCATCGAACATAGCCCATACCTGTGACAGGTTGGCAATATCAAAAAGGACACTTCCCTGATTGATATAATCTCCCTGGCTTACTTTTTTACTCACTACAATACCACCGGTATTGGCTTTTATTTCCACCAGTGCAGATACATTTCCTGATTGCTCTATCCTCGCGATCTGTTCATCCGTCAATTTCCACAGGCGCAGTTTTTCCCGTGCCGCCTGAATTAAGGCAGGCTGTACCGATTGCATTTTAGCTGCTTCCAGTAGTTCCTGCTGCGCACTTAATAATTCAGGGGAATAAATAGTGGCAATCGTTTGTCCTTGCCTTACACTTTCCCCGGTGAAGTTGATAAAGAGTTTTTCAATCCGTCCGCTGACATGGGATGTCTGTGACTGTGACAATCGTTCATCAGCTTGTATCGTACCATATAACTGTACGTCTTTTACGGGGTTCTGACGGCTGATAACGGTTGTTTGTATATTAGCCAGTGCCACAGCTTCCTTAGACAGTTGAATCGCATTCGGGTCAACGGCTTCGTCTCCGCTACCGGATGTTTTTAACGGTATCAGATCCATACCGCAAATAGGGCATTTACCCGGTTTATTTTGTCTTATCTGAGGGTGCATGGCACAAGTCCAAATTTGTTCCGCTCCCTCTTCGTGAACATGCTCAGTTGATTCATTCTGATTATTGGATGAACCTCCGAATATCAGCCAGCCGATAAACAGCCCGGCAATGAGTATCAATCCGTACTTGATATAATTATTATTAATAATCTTTTTTAATTTATTCGTTTCCATAATATATGCTGTTTACGTTTTGTTCTGTATCCTTAAATGAAATCAGTTTTTGAATAGATGCCACCATCGTATTGTAACTTGCGACTGCCTCGGCTTTTTTGAGTTGATAATCCAACAGTTGCCGTTGAACCTGTATAACATTGGTTAGATCGCTTTTCCCTGCAACAAACTCCTGTACGACCAAATTATAGGTTGTTTCAGCAAGTTCCGACTGCTTTTTATAGAGTGAAATCTTGCGAGAAGCGTCATCCAACAGGTGTTTTGTCTTATACAATTCCGATTCCAGCGCATTGTACGTATTGGTATATTTCTCTTTACTGGCTTGCCACCAGAAATTACTTTCGCGCTGTTGGGCCTTGTACTTGTTGCGATAGAGGGGGATACTAACGGAAACCATTGGCATAATCATATCCTTTCCGTTCATATCGCCCATTCCGAACATCGGATCGCTTGTTTTCTTATTGAGCATATATTGCACCCCTATACCCAACATCGGATAACTCATCTTTTTATCCATTTCTGCTTTAGCTTTGTAAGCAAGCCCTTCTTCGGTAATCATGTTCAACATAGGGTTCTGATCGTTGATCTTTGTCATGGCAGTTTCAGGATCGAAAAGGAACGGAAGTTGCTCAAAGGTTTCGGGTATCTGTATTTCGCTGAGAGCGGAGCGGTTTAATAAAGTATTGAACTTTGCTTTTTCCGCTTTTATTTCCGAAAGGATACTTTCTATGTTATTATCCAGTTCAACTATCTCCAACTG
>DQAM01000015.1:0-8752 GCA_003523545.1 Dysgonomonas sp. | reverse complement strand
AACTATCTCCAACTGGATACGCAGCACATCAGACATACCGCCGGAAGCAGCACCACTCATGCCTGACGACATACCGCTACCGGAACTGCCCATCGAAGACATGCCTGCATTTTGAGTAGTTGGCTGAGAGCCACCACTGCTTCCCATTGAGGACATGGATGACATGCCACTTCCGTTTCCTGCCGGAGGTGTACTGGTTGGTGGGGTCGGGGCGGAAATTGAATATCCTGCACCTGCACCTGCTGATGGCGATGAAAACTTACGTAACGCCAGTTGTTCCAATTGAGTCAGCAGGGCTTTATTATCCCTGTTGTTCATCAGTTTTTGTTGTAAGCTGCAAAGTAGATACCATTGGGTATAAACTTCCAGATAAAGGTTATCCCTGGTTTCACGGAATTTTTCAAATGACATTTTTGCCATATGCGTGGCTTCGGTCTGTGCCGCTTTCTTTGTACCGAACCAAGGGAACATCTGCATCAATTTGAACTCGGCAACCTGTTTCCCTCCGATAATATCCATCGGTTCAAGGAAAAAGCCCATTTCAAGTTCGGGATCTGCATAAGCTCCTGCTTGTGGAACTTTTTGCAAAGATGCCTTATAAACCATAAAATCTGCTTTAACTCCGGGATTATTAAAGGCAGCTATTTTGAGGTAATGGCTGAGTGAATCAGCGGTTTGTGCTGAAACTGCACCGGTACCCATTATCATCAACAACAGCATTGTTAAATATTTGATTCTTATTGTTGTCATAATACTTTCTGTTTTTATTCTTTTATATTACCGTGTTTCTTTATTGCTGATTCACGCCACCAACATTGTAGTATCGGCACCACAAACATGGTCATTGACTGGATAAGCATTCCTCCGAAAGTGGGAATGGCCATCGGAACCATAATATCTGCTCCCTTACCTGTCGATGTAAGTACAGGAAGTAATGCAATAAGTGCGGTTGCGGTAGTCATCGCAGCAGGGCGTACACGTTTCAATCCGGCATGGACTACAGCTTCTCTTATCTCATCTTTGGTCTGTGGGTTGCGTTCAAGGAAAGTATCATGGATATATGTCCCCATAAGAACCCCATCATCAGTGGCGATACCGAACAAAGCGATAAATCCTACCCATACGGCAATACTCAGATTGATCGGATGCATCTGGAACAGGTCGCGCATGTTCATATCACCAACTGAAAAATTCATAAACCAGGGCTCGCCATAAAGCCATAACAGGATAAATCCTCCGGCAAAGGCTACGATTACCCCGGAAAAGTGAATAAGCGATGCTGTAACGGTCTTGAACTGAAAATACAAAATGAGTAAAATTGCCAATAAACTTAACGGTACAACAACCAGCAGGCGCTTAGCTGCCCGTTCCTGTTGTTCATAATTTCCGGCGAACTTATAAGATACACCTTTGGGTAATTCCAACTGTCCGGATGATATTTTCTCTCTGAGTATTTTATCGGCTTCCTTAACAACATCTACTTCGGCTTTTCCGGCTACTTTGTCGAATATAACGTAGCCCAACAGGAACGTGTTTTCACTCTGGATCATCTGCGCTCCCTTGGTATATTCTATATCTGCTACTTCCTTTAAAGGAATCTGAGCTCCGGTTGCTGTTGGTACAATCAGCTTAGCCAGTTCCTCCGGGTTATCCCTCAATTCCCTCGGATATCTTAAACGCACAGGAAAGCGTTCACGTCCTTCTACGGTTGTGGTCAGGGGCATTCCTCCCACTGCCGCACTGATTACGTCTTGTAAATCAGCCACGGTAATACCATAACGCGCCATATTCCGGCGGTTTAGTTTTATTTCAATATAGGGTGCTCCGACGGCACGGTCATAAAACACCGTAGATGGAAGAATAGACGGAATATCTCTCAAGGCCGTTTCCAATGCTTTTCCACCTTGTTCAATGGATTCCAGATCGGGCCCTGATACTTTCAATCCCATCGGTGCGCGCATACCTGTCGAAAGCATCACCAATCGGGCTTCTATCGGTTGTAGTTTGGGCGAGGAGGTAAGTCCAGGCATGTGAGATACATTGACGATTTCCTGCCAGATATCATCCGTTTTTTTGATATGGGGACGCCACTGGCGGAAGTAATCACCTTTGCTATCCGTGATAAGGCTATCGGCAGGTAACAGGCGAAAGCCATCTTCCGGATTGTAAGTTCCTCCTCCTTTTAATAGAAACTCTCCATTACGGTTTACTTTAAATCGTTGCCTGTGTCCATTTTCGTCCAGAATATATTCACTACGATAGTTAATTGTGTTTTCAAACATTTGGGTCGGAGCCGGGTCGAGTGCCGAATTGACACGTCCCCACTTACCTACGGTTATATCTACTTCGGGAATATTGGAGATGCGCTTATCAAGCGTTTCAATAAATTGCAGGTTCTGCTCTATACCCGTATGGGGCATGCTTGTAGGCATCAAAAGGAACGAGCCTTCATTCAGGCTTGGCATAAATTCTTCACCGATACCGGGAAAACGTTCACTTGAAGCCTGCCAGAAAGCAGTCTGTCTGAAATTTTTCCAGCCGACGGCTTCAAACCCCTTGGCGACAAAGCCGAATGTTGTATCGAATCCCAACCATATCATGATACCGAAAAATACGGTAACTAATGGTATAAGCATAAATTTCCAACGATGTGCCAAGCACCAGCGTAAGATGCGTTCGTAATAAATAACCAATATCCATAGCAAGGCTAAAATTACACTTATAGCAACAAGGACAAATATAAGGTTCAGGAAGAATCCTTCCTGTGGCCCGATAGGCAGCCATTCAACAGTCAGGTAATAGACGGCAACCAATATGGCGATGCCTATATTGATATAGGTAGGTATCTTTTTATTCGTCCAACGGTTGGCAAGGAAGTTGTTCAGTCCGAACAGGGTAAGTGCCAGGGCTGCAAATACGCCTGTAAAGATAAACAACAGGATACCTGCGGCTATCAGGATAATATTGGCTGTTTTTCGTACTTGTGCAGAAGTTATTTTAATAGAGAATGCAAAATAAGCCAATGTAGGCAATAGGCTCAATCCTAATATTAGGGCTGATACCAATGCGAAAGTCTTTGTAAATGCCAGCGGGTGGAATAATTTCCCTTCCTGCGCCTGCATAGCAAAGACAGGCAGGAAGCTCACAACGGTGGTAAGCATAGCTGTGGTAATTGCTCCCGAAACTTCACTAACGCTTTTATGTATCAGATTTACAAACGCTTTACCTTTGGTTATTCCTTTGTTTTCGGGCATTTCCATATGCCGGATAATATTTTCGACAAAGACAACCCCGACATCGACCATGACCCCGATAGCGATGGCAATACCCGACAGCGCGACAATATTGGCTTCAACCCCCGTATAACGCATAATGATAAAGGTGGCCAGCACCGTTATAGGAAGCATGGCAGAAATTACAACCGATGCACGCAGGTTAAATACTAATACGATTACAACAATAATACAAATCAGTATTTCATGGGAAAGGGCTGTTTCCAATGTTCCGATAGTTTCCTGTATCAGTCCTGACCGGTCATAGAAAGGAACAACAGTAACTTTTGACACGGTACCATCCGCCAGTGTTTTCTGAGGAAGCCCTGCTTCCATTTCTTGTATTTTAGCTTTTACATTGTCAATAACCTGCATCGGGTTTGAGCCGTAACGGGCAACTACAACGCCACCGACAGCTTCGACGCCTTCTTTATCCAGACCTCCACGACGGGTAGCCGGGCCCAGATTAACAAAAGCGACATCTTTTATTTTAACGGGTACTCCGTTGCGGACAGTGATAACGGCTTCTTCCAGATCGGAAACATTTTTAATATATCCCAATCCCCTGACAAGGTATTCAGCCTTATTGATTTCAACTGTTTCCGCACCTATGTCCAGATTGCTCTTTTGCACGGCATTCATCACATCCATGATGGATACGTTAAAGGCGCGCATTGCATTGGGATTTATCTCTACCTGATATTCTTTCACAAAACCGCCGATAGATGCTACTTCGGATACTCCTTCGGCTGCTGAAATCGAATATTTGGCATAAAAATCCTGAATAGTTCGTAACTCATCTGGGTTCCATCCGCCGGTTGGTTCCCCTGTTTCGGGGTTACGTCCTTCAAGGGTGTACCAGAATATTTGTCCTAAAGCAGTGGCATCTGGCCCCAAGCTGGGCTGTACCCCTTCTGGTAATGTTCCGGCAGGCAGAGAGTTCAGCTTTTCAAGTACGCGTGAACGGCTCCAGTAAAATTCAATATTATCGTCAAAAATGATATAAATAAACGACATACCGAACATGGAGGTACTACGAATGGTTTTTACTCCGGGTATTCCCAATAGCGAGGTAGATAACGGATACGTGATTTGTTCCTGAATATCTTTCGGAGAACGTCCCATCCATTCGGTGGCTACAATTTGCTGATTTTCTCCTATATCAGGAATAGCGTCCACAGGGACGGGATCGCGTGGCAATAGGCCACCATGCCAGTTGAATGGAGCTGTCGATAATCCCCAGACAATAACGATAACGAGTAACAGTAATGTTATAACTCTGTTATCAAGAAAATATTTAATGATTCTGTTAAGCATAGTAATATTGTTATTTATCTACCAATAGTAATTTATTCAGGTTTTCCCATTCTCCTCCGTCATACACATTTATAAACCCCTTATGTGTTAAAAATGTTTTAGCTTCTTTACTTCTTTTTCCACTACGGCAAACTATTACAATAGGTTCTTCCTTTTGCAAGAAAAAAACAGAATCATTCAGCTTATCCAGTGGAATATTTACAGAATTTCTTATATGACCTTTATTATACTCCTGCTCTGTACGTACATCAAGTATAATAGCGGATTTATCCTCTATCAGATGTTTGATAAGGGTATATTGGGGTACTGACGGTTGGGGAACAACCGAATCAATAGGAACTGTTTCCGTACTATTATGAGTATATACGGAACGTCCTGTGATATAGCCGGTGGACATAGCTATACCAATCAGAAAATAAAATGGTTTCATTGTTCTTTGATTTGATGAATATTTTGTTAATCTTTGTTTTTAGATATAAACAATTTAACGTACATCCGGTTTAGGATATACACAAAATTCAAACCAATGGCAGGGTAGCCACGGATTTATCAAATCAAATACGGTAGATACAAATATAGGTCAGAAGGTCAACGTTCTGTAAACTGAGACCTCCCGGCGGAAAGTATTGACTAATTTTTGTAATGCCATCATTCTCTGTGGGTATAAGCATATTCAAAACCAACCATACATTTTCATATGACGGCAATAGTTTATTCAGGTTAAATTGCTGAACCTGATGCTGATAGTCGTCCGTTGAGAGTTCTATCTGTTGGATGTCACAGCAATTCTCATGTGATGGCAAAACGTTATTTTCCTGCGCATTTGGGGTAGTATGACAGGAATTGTCTTCCTGTTGCGGCATTTCCATATCTTCGCAGCAGGACTTTTCTATATCATTACTTAAAACTCCAAAGGAATATAATTCTCCTGCACAGAAATGCATGGCAAGTACGGGATGCATCCCGATAACCAGCATTAGTAGCAACAGAAATATTGATATAACCTTCTTCATTTTTATTATAAAATTTCACTTATAGAGTTAGTAATTTGCAAATATAAGCAGTATTTTTTATATTAACACAAGAAAGATACTTTTTTTGTGTCAAGCTTAGTCTGCCTTGAGAGATTTTCACAAATGAGCTTTGAAATCGGAATATATTTTATTTTTTTACGATTTTGTTAAGTCCCAATAATGAAGCAAGACTATCGGAATCAGTTTTCCATTTTTTAGGGATATACTGTTTGTTTTCATCTTCCATCGTGGCTAATGCTTTCGATTCTTGCTCAGTCGTAATATCCAGATAAGTCATTGTTGTCTCCAAGCTTGCATGTCCAAGTAAAAATGAGATTTGTACGATATTCATTCCATCTTCTAACCAATGTGAAGCCTTTGCATGCCTGATTTGATGTGCATGTAACTTAATCGGAACATCACTGCAAATACGATGTGCAAAGGCTGCATACTTTTTCAACTGTTGATTTACGCTTTCAGGTGTCATTTTCCCCATTACACCTTTATTCCTTGAATAAAACAAGTAGGCCTCCGGATTTGGCTCTGCCGAATGAAATTCTTTTAAATATTTTTTCAAATGTGCCACCGCTTTCGGCAGAATATACAAAGTCCTTATTTTACGTCTTTTTCCAATAACCGTAATATAAGGTTTACTTGCCTCAAGATGTAACTGGTTCATTTTTATTGATAGAATTTCATCAATCCGGCCCGCAGTACAGTAAAGGACAACCAATAAAACCAAATCCCGCTGTCCTGTTTTTGTTGAAACATCAGGTATAGACATCAGGGTTTTCATAGCTTCTTTACTCATACCTGTTATTTTTTTCCTGACAACTCTTTGTCTTGGAATCAGCGTTGAACTTTGATAGAGTGAAAGGTATGAGACATCTTTACCTGCCAGGTATTTCAAGAAAGCCCTGATAGAAGCTAAACGGACATTACATGTTTCTCCACTGCAATTTCGCATATTTTTCATCCATAAAATCCATTCTTCAATGTAACTACGTGAAAAGCATTTGCCGGTCAGAGATAAAGAATTGACTTTTTTTTCCTTTTCCAAAAAGTCGACAAACAATGACAGTGTAATCATATGTCTTCTTACAGTATGGGGGCTGTTTGACTGTATTGATGTAGTATATACACAAATCCAGTCATGTATGTATTTGGCTATCAGGAGAGCCTCATTGGTAACTTTCTTCATCGTTTTGTAGATTTGGTATTATTTGGTTAAACGTATCTCCCGTAGCATTCTCAATGATTTCTGAGAGACCCGGAACCAGAGAATAATAATATTTGGTACTTTCAACATTAGTATGTCCCATACTTTTGCTTAATGATAAAAGTTTCATATGAGTCGTTAATCCCTGACCAATCCAACCATTAATGTTTTCCACCGCATAATGATGTCTCAATTCATAAGCTATTGTTGCTGCATTATTGCTTTCATACCAGCATTTTCTAAAAATACGGGTTACCCAGCTACCAGGATAACCCTTATTTGACTTTGTAGGAAAAAAGAAAACTCTATTGGGAATTATTTTTGATATGGCGACATCGTACTTTTTCATTAAATCCAGCATCGTATCGTGAAGTACAACAAAATGCTGATTATAGCCTTTGGAGAATCTAATGTTGACAATTCCATTCTCCAAGTCTATATCTTCTTTACGCAATAGTCTCGCTTCAGTAGTTCGCATTCCACTACTATATAATAGTCGGAAGAAAACAGGGACTGTGATTTTTTGTATTTTCCCGATCAATCCATATTTAGCATTGATAGAATCACATGAGTGAAAGAAATTTTGTAGTTCCGCTACTGTAAAAGCATGCGGTATATAGGTTCTTGAAGTGGAACGGGGCGCTGCTGGTATCTGAATATTTATCAGTCCTCTGGCCCTGGCATAACGCAAAAAACTAAGAACAGGATATATTCTTGAAATACAAGAATTAGAGTTTTCTGTATCCCTTCTTTTACACCATTGGTCAACCATTGTTTGGGAAAGTTCTTTTGCGGCAGGGTATTCCTTTTCACAATAACGTTCAAAATGGCGAACATTCAACAAATAACTGATGCTATCACGACCAGAGGCCTTTCTGTAGGCAACGTAACCAGCAAGGATGTCTGATAAAAAGGATTTAAATTCCATTGAACACCTCCTCTTTTACAGGAAAATACTTTATACTTAACGCACATTCTTTCAAATGAATAAAATCAGCTCCCAGATATGTATTGAGAGATTCCGGAGACTGATGTCCCAATGTTTGACTAATGACAGGTTGTTCCACCCCTTTTTCCAATAGTGATGTTGCTAAATGATGCCGGAAAAGATGAAAACCTTTTTTGTCGCACGGATGATTCCGGATGCCTGCTTTCTTCATAATAGTTACACAAATTGCATATAGATTAGGGCTTTGTAGTTTTCTATATGGAACATTTACAGTTAAAAATACTGTGTTTTCAGACGATTTAGGTCTTTGTCCTGTTATATAGTCGAAAATGGCATTACCCACAATCGCCCGCAATGGAAGAACCAGTGGCATTCGGGTTTTCTGCTGGGTAATACGGATTAAATCATTCTCCCAGTCAATTTGGTCTAATCTTAGCGCTCCAATATCACAACTGCGCAATCCCGTATAAAAAGCCAGCAAACCTATAGCTCTATGTTGCAGTGAGAGGGACGAATCGCTTTCCAACACAAACTTGATTTTTTTGACTTCCTCTTTTGTGAGATATTGTATGTTTTTCCTTGTATTCCGTGTTTCAGGCAGATATGATGAGATTTTTGAGCATATTCCCGTCGGATAAAACGGGGCACAGATATCAAATACGCGTCTTGTCTCTCTTTTGAAGTGATAACTGTGACAAAGCCTGGCATCGCTGGCGAAAATATCTATCACATTCTTTTCAGTTATATCCTCAAGTGAATATATACCTTGATTCTGCAATCGTGATAAAAAAGAACATGCCGAACATTCATAGCTTTTATGATAATGAAAAGGTTTAGCAAATTTCGATTTTATCACATTACGATATGTGTCTATAAAGTTTTTGTATTCAACACATAAGCCATCGTAATACGATAGCTTATGTGTATGTGTTGAACCGTCAGGTACTACAGATTCTAAAATGAATCGTTTGATAACCAACAA